>DASWSH010000080.1:0-20430 GCA_036402735.1 Solirubrobacteraceae bacterium
TAACCCACGTGTTACTCACCCGTTCGCGGCTCTGCCCCAGGGCAAGCCCTGGTTCGTCGCTCCACTTGCATGTGTTAAGCACGCCGCCAGCGTTCGTCCTGAGCCAGGATCAAACTCTCCGTGAAGAACTTCACGAAAAGCCTGTCATGTGTTTGCCCGCGCCTTGCGGCGCAGGCGGTCGGGACCTATACACGTGGTCCCGAACCATGACGGGGTACTGCTTCTACTTGACTCTTTGCCGTCGCGAGCCGCAGACCGAAGAATCGGCCGGCTGCCCCGACGGGTCGAACCTGGACGCACACCACGACCCGTGGTCGGGCCGCAGATGCGCATGCTGTTGAGTTTTCAAAGACCGCCGAGCCTCTAAGAGGTGGTTCCTGCTGGAGGAGCCCGGTTCGACCGAGCCGTCCGTAGACAGCTTGGGGCCGACGAAGCAGTATAGCGCTCCGCCACAGGGCGCAACAGACCGTCGCCACGTCCCCGGGCCCAGCGATGGTAGCCATGCCGGCGGCGGAAGCGGAGCGAGCGGCCCGTCGCGGCCCGGGCCCCTGGCGCGCACCCTGCGGCGCTCGGCCCGGCGCGCCCTCGCCCAGTGGGCGGCTACGCGGCGGCCCGCAGACGGCGGTAGCGGCGCTTGCCGACCTTCAGCACGCAGCCGTCGGCCCGCGCGGGGTCCACGTCGTATTCCCCCGCCTTCAGCGGCTCCTCGTCGAGGCTGACCGCGCCCTGGTCGATCAGGCGGCGCGCCTCCGAGCGCGACAGGCCGAATGCCTCGGTGATCAGTTGCGGCAGGTGCAGCGGGCCGTCGTTCGCAAAGCTCGCCTCCTCGATCTCCGCCGGCGCCTCCTTCTCAACGACCACACGCTCGAAGTGCGCCTGCGCCTGCTCCGCCTCCTCGGGCGAGTACAGCAGGCTCACCAGCTCGCGCGCGAGCTCTCGCTTGGCCTCACGAGGCGGCGTCGCGGGCAGCTCGCGGCCCAGCAGCAGGGCGTACCACTCCGCCATCGCCTCGTCGGGAATCGACATCGTGCGGCCGTAGACCTCCTCCGGCTCTTCCGCGACGCCGATGTGGTTGCCGAAGGACTTCGACATCTTGCGCCGCCCGTCCGTGCCCACCAGGATCGGCATCGTCATGATCGCCTGCTCCGGACGGCCGTAGGCACGCTGGATGTCCCTGCCCATCAGCAGGTTGAACTTCTGGTCGGTGCCGCCCAGCTCCACGTCCGCGTCGACCGCCACCGAGTCATAGCCCTGCAGCAGCGGATACAGCAGCTCGAGCACCGAGATCGGCTCGTTCGCGGCAAAGCGTTTGGCGAAGTCCTCGCGCTCGAGCAACTGCGCGACCGTCGCGTTGCGCACCAGCGTCAGCAGCTCCGCCGTGCCCATGTCCAGCCATTCGCCGTTGAGGCGCACTTCGAGCTTGCGCGGGTCCTGGTCGAGGATCTTCATCGCCTGCGATTGAAACGTCGCGGCGTTCGCATCGATCTCCCGCTCCTCGAGCACCGGCCGCAGCGCCGAGCGTCCCGAGGGGTCGCCCACGCGCGCGGTGTAGTCGCCGATGATCAGCACCACGCGGTGCCCCGCGTCCTGGAACTCGCGCAGCTTGCCCAGCACGACCGCATGTCCGAGATGGATGTCCGGCGCGGTCGGGTCGATGCCCAGCTTCACGCGCAGCTGCCGGCTCTCGCCCGCAGCCTCCCTCAGCTTCTGCGCGAGCGCCCCCTCGGGCAGCGAATCGACGGCGTTGCGAGCCAGCTGCGCGGCCTCGCGGGCGGCCTGATCGTCGGCTTCGTCCGCGACATCGCCCATGGGGGCCAATGCTAGACTCTCGCCGCACCTGGGGGACCGCAGCGCAAGCCGTCACGCGGCGCCGCCGTCGGGTCGGCCCCCTCTGCGCCGGCCGCACAGCACCGGTCGAGCGTGCGCAGGCAGCACATGAGCACGACCGTCGCCCCGGACATACCGCCGCTACCGCCGTCGCCCCCGGTCAAGCCGCGCGTGAAGCGACTTCGGCTGATCGCGATCCTGCTCGCCGTCGGCCTGCTCGGCCTGATCTCGTTCGTCTTCGGCATGTTCGTCTCGATCGCCTCGGACCTGCCCTCGCTGACGCGCTTCTCGCAGCTCAAGGACGCGCAGAGCTCGCAGCTGCTCGACGACCTCGGCCATCCGATCGGGATCCTCTCGCAGCAGAACCGCGTGATCGTCCGCCCCTACCAGATCCCCAAGATCGTCAAAGAGGCGGTGATCTCGATCGAGGACAAGCGCTTCGAGAGCAACAGCGGCATCGACATCCGCGGCATCGCGCGCGCCTTCGTGCAGGACGTCGTCCACAAAGGCAACATCCAGGGAGCCTCGACGATCGAGCAGCAGTTCATCAAGAACGCGCTGCGGGCGCAGTCGCACCGGACGATCTTCGAGAAGCTCAGAGAGGCCGCACTCGCCTACCAGCTCTCGCACAAGTGGTCGAAGGAAAAGATCCTCACGGCCTACCTCAACACGATCTATTTCGGCAACGGCGCCTACGGCATCGAGGCGGCGGCGGAGACCTACTTCGGCCACGACGTCAACCACGAAGGCTGCGGCACCCTCAACCACCCCCTCTGCGTCGAACAGCTGACGCCGTGGGAGGCCGCGCTGCTCGCCGGCATCATCCAGTCGCCGACCGCCTACGACCCGACCGCCCATCCGGTGGCCGCGCTCGAACGGCGCAACCTCGTGCTGCGCCAGATGCTCGACCAGGGCTACATCACGTCCCCCGTGTACGGCGCGAGCATCAGGGAAGCGCTGCCCGCGCCGCATCAGATCCAGGTGCCGCACCAGCAGACGATCGAAGGCATCGATGCCGGCTACTTCACGAGCTGGGTCGCCCAGCAGGTGGTCGAACGCTACGGCGCGCCGCGCGCCTACGACGGCGGCCTGAAGATCAAGACCACGCTCGACCTCGAACTGCAGCGCTCCGCCGAACAGGCGATCAACAACTACCTCGCCTACACCGGCGGGCCCACCGCCTCGCTCGTGGCGATCGAAAACTCGACGGGCGAGGTGCGCGCGATGGTCGGCGGGCGCGACTACAACCAGAGCCCCTTCAACCTGGCAACGCAGGGCGAGCGCCAGCCCGGCTCCTCCTTCAAGGCGTTCGACCTCGCCGCAGCGCTCGAGTCCGGCATCTCCCCCGACTCCGTGTGGAGCTCGAAGGTCAAGACGTTCATCGTCCCGAAGACGCAAGGCGCCGAAAAGTTCGTCGTGCACAACGACGAAAACGCCTACTCGGGCTCCAACACGCTGATCGGCGCCACCGCCTTCTCCGACAACTCGATCTTCGCCGAAGTCGGCCTGAAGGTGGGCACGCACAAGATCGCGCTGGTCGCGCACAAGATGGGCATCACCACGCCGCTCTCAACCAACCCGGCGATGACGATCGGCGGCCTCACCGTCGGCGTCACGCCGCTCGACATGGCCCACGCCTACGAGACGATCGCGCACAGGGGCGAGCGCGTCAGCGGTTCGATGGCGCTCGGGGGCGAGCCGGTCGGCATCCAGGAAGTCAGCTCCAGCTCCGCGCCGCTGCCTGACGGCAGCCACCGCGATGAGAACCAGGTCCAAGCCAAGCGCGTGATACCCGCCGCCGTCGCCCAGACCGAGACCTCGATGCTGGAAGCCGTGGTCCAGTACGGCACCGGCAAGGCAGCGGCGATCGGCCAGTTCGCCGCCGGCAAGACCGGCACCACCTCCAACTTCGGCGACGCCTGGTTCGTCGGCTGGGACTCCAAGTACACCGTCGCTGTGTGGGTCGGCTATCCGGACAAGCTCGTGCCGATGACCACGGACTTCAACGGCCAGCCGGTGATGGGAGGCACGTTCCCCGCGCTGATCTGGCACGACTTCATCACCGGAGCGCTGGCGATCGACAAAAACCGCGAAGAACAGGCCGCCGAAGGCAAGAAGGCGGGCACGAAGGGATCAGGTACGGAAACGACCGGTGGCGCCGAAGGCGAATCCACGACGAGCACCAGTGGCACGAATACCGGCAAGGGCGGCTCGAGCGCCTCGCCCGGCAAGAGCACCTCGCCTTCCGGCGCGGCGGGCGGCGGCGAAACGGGAGGTGGCGCCTCCCAGGGCGAACGGGGCACCGGGCCCTCCACACCTGCCAAAGAAGAAGCGCCTGCCAAGTCGCCGGCTCCGTCGCAGGCCACGCCCGCGAACCCGGAACAGTCCTCTCCCTCGCCGTCGCCGACGGGCGGCGTCAGCGCGACCGGCTGAGCCCGCCGGCCGGCCGCGGCCGTGAGACGTTGGGGTCGCCCGCCAGCGAGAAGCGCCAGGGCAGATCCATCGCCTTCGTGATCCCCACGCGCGGCCCGACCGCGATCTCCGGCTCGGGCGCGCCGCGGCGGCGCGACACGATCCTGATCGGTCCGCGGGTGAGCGAGCTCGCGTTGAGCGCGAGTCCGATGCCGAGCGCCTCCGTCAGCTTGCCGGGCCCCGAGCAGAGGTCGACGTCGCGCAGCACCGCCGGACCGGTGCGCCGCTCGTGCATCAGCTCCAGCCCCGCCGTCGGCGCGAGCGCCCGGATCAGCACAGCAGCGCCCGCGCCCGGCGCTTCGCAGACGGCGTTCAGCAGCGCGTGGATCCCGTAGGAACGGTAGACGTAGGCAAGCCCCGGCGGTCCGAACAGCGTCTCCGTCCGCGGCGTCAAGCCGACGAACGCATGGCAGGCCGGCTCGCTGTCGTGGTAGGCCTCCGTCTCCACGATCACACCCGCCGTAGCGCCGTGGCGGACCGTGCAGCCGATCAGCGCCCGCGCGACCTCCACGACCGGCCGATCGTAGAAGTCAGCTGTCAGGAGCGCCATCGAGCGTGCGGCGCGCAAGCTCCAGCTGCTCGCTGAGCCTCGCCGAGGCCGTGCCGCCCTGCGAGATCTTCGACTCGATCCACGAGGACTGGCCGAGCACGCGCCGGTATTGCTGCTCGTTGGCCGCCAGCAGCTCGCTGTGCACCGCCAGCTGCTCGACGCTCATCGCCGACAGCGCCGTGCCGGTATCGACCGACTCGCGCACAAGGCCGGCGACCACTCCATGGGCCTCCCTGAAGGGTAGGCCGAGACGCACCAGCAGGTCCGCGACGTCCGTCGCCGCGATCAGCTCGTCGCTCGCCGCCGCATGCATGCGCTCGTGGTCGAAGCGCACGCCCGCGAGCATCCCGCGCGCCGCGGCCAGGCACAGCTCCAGCGTGTCCGCCGCGTCGAACAGGTGCTCCTTGTCCTCCTGCAGATCCTTGTTGTAGGTGAGCGGCAGCGCGTGCATCACGCCGTGCATCGCGCCGAGGTGGCCGACGATCCTGGGCGCCTTCGCGCGCAGCAGCTCAGCCGCGTCGGGATTCTTCTTCTGCGGCATGATCGACGAGCCCGAGCTCCACGCGTCGGGCAGCTCGCAGAAGCCGAACTCGGCGCTCGACCACAGTACGAGCTCGGCTCCCAGGCGCGACAGGTGCGTTGCGCACGTCGCCGCCGCCGCCAGGTAGTCGAGCACGAAGTCGCGGCCGGACACCGCGTCGATCGAGTTGGGAAGCACCTCGTCGAAGCCGAGTTCTTCGGCGACCGCCTCCCGATCGGTGTCAAAGTTCACGCCCGCCAGCGCCCCCGCACCCAGCGGCAGCCGCGCAGCCTCGCGCCGCGCGAAAGCGAAGCGCCGGCGATCGCGTGAGAGCATCCAGAAGTAGGCCAGCAGGTGATGACCCAGGTACACGGGCTGCGCCCGCTGCAGGTGCGTGTAGCCGGGAAGCGCCCAGTCGGCATGCTGCTCCGCACGCTCCAGCACCACCGCCATCAGCCCGGAGATCGCGCTCGCCGCCTCGCCCGCGCGCTCCCGCGTGAACATCGCAAGGTCGGTCACCACCTGGTCGTTGCGCGAGCGTGCCGTGTGCAGGCGCCCGCCGACCGCGCCCGCAAGCTCCGTCAGGCGCCGCTCGATCGCCATGTGAATGTCCTCGTCGCCGTCCAGGAACGGAAAGCTGCCGTCGCGCAGCTCCGCCTCGACGGCGTCGAGCCCTGCGAGCAGCGCGTCGCGGTCGTCATCGCCGATGATCCCGCGCGCCGCGAGCATCCGCGCGTGCGCACGAGACTGCGCGATGTCATGCGGCCACAGCCGCCGGTCGAACGAGATCGAGGCGTTCAGACGCTGGAAGTCGGGGTCCTGGGGATCGTGCAGGCGCGACACGCACGGCAGTCTATGCGGGAGCCCGCGCGCCCTCGCGGCGCCTCGCGATCACCAGCGCTCCTGCGCTGGGCGCGAATGACACGGAGCTGCGTGCCGCCGCTTCCGGCTGCTCGCTCGCCGCGCGCAGCTCCACCTCGAGCAGCACCGTGCGTATCACCCGTCGCATCTCCAGCGGCGCGAAGCTCGCCGCGACGCAGCGCCGCACACCGCCGCCGAACGGGATCCACGTGTACGTGCCGGCCGAGCTCTCGAGGAACCGCTCCGGACGGAACTCGCGAGGCCTCTCGTAGAGGTCCTCGCGCAGATGCGTGAGATAGACGCACGGCGCCGCGATCGTCCCGGCCGGCAGCGTGTAGCCGTGGACGCGCAACGGTGCCAGCAGCCGCCGCATCACCACCGGCACCGTCGGACAGAGCCGCAGCGTCTCTTTCACGACCGCATCGAGGTACTCCTCGCTCTCCCCCGCCTCGACCTCGACGCGCAGGCGGTCGAGCTTCTCCGGGTGCGCCAGCAGCCGCTCGAACACCCACGCCAGCGACGTCGCCGTCGGCCCGTCGGACAGCAGCGTGACGAGTTCGTCGCGCAGCTTCTGCTCGCTCATCGCGCACTCCTCCCCGCCGTAGCTGCACTCCAGCATCGACAGGATCCCCTCCCCCTCCGCGCCGCACGGCCGCGCACGGCGCGCGTGAACCTCCTCGAGCACCAGATCCTCGACCGGCTTCAACGCAGCGCGCAGGCCGCGTGACCTTCCGACCGGGCGCCGGCCCGCCGCTGCCACGAGCGCCAGGCGCCGCGGGTTGTTGATCCAGGCCGTCATCTCAACCAGCCGCGCGCGCAGGCGCCCCAGCCGCTCGCCGGAGGCGTCGCCGAAAACGGCCCGCATCACCACCTCGAGGCTGATCGCCTGCATCCGCGGCCACAGCGCGAACGGCTCCTCCAGCGGCCACGTCTCGATCTGCTCGCGCGCCACCTCATCGATCATCTCGCCGTATCCGGCCATGCGCTCGCCGTGGAACGACGGCAGCAGCCGCCGCCGGTCGCGCATGTGGTGCGGCTCGTCGAGCAGCATCACCGAGCTCGCCCCGAGCAGCGGCCCGAGCAGCGGGTTCGCTTCATCCGCAGCCGCTCCCACGGCCGCAGGCTCCGTCGTGAACACCTGCTTGACATGCTGCGGGTTCGTGAGGAACACCCATGGGCGGGTGCGTCGCACCCGCAGCGTGAACGTCTCGCCGTATCGCGCGTAGCAGGCGTCCATGAACTCCAGAGGCCGCAGCGCCCAGCGCAGCGCCTGCAGCTCGCTCGGCAGCCGCGGACCCGGTGGAAGCGCAGCGCCGGCGGGCAGGCGGTGGGCTGCCCCCACTTCCCGCTCGGCGACGTTTTCACCATTCACCCCGTTGTTCGGAGGTTGGACGATACGGGCGTCGTGCATTTGTCTCCCACTCCCCGCCGCATCTACGCGCGGCGCTTCGCCGTTTCCGCCCGATCCGTCGCGCAGACGCTTTGGCGATTGCTTGCGGCGGCGGGCGCTACCCGCATACGATAAGCAGGTCCGTGCGAACGATTCCAACATCCGGACGAAGCGTCCGTCCATCACTCCCAAGCACCAGTACCTTAATCGGTGAAAGGGCCGGTCTTAAACACCGGTGATCCGGGTTCGAGCCCCGGCTGGTGCATCCGCTCATCCCTCCCGTCCTCCCTTTCACAAAAATGCCGCTGAACGTTTTCGACTACTTCGAGGAACTCCCGACGCGCGACGGCGGGCCGTCGCCCTGGGCGGCGAGGGCGCCGCGCCGCCCGCGCGAGCGCTACGACCTGAAGCTGCTGCCGCGCTCGCCGAGCTCCGAGCAGGACGCCGACTCGCTGCTCGCGCTCGAGCAGATCCGCTCCGAGCCGTGGGTGCAGGAGATCCTGCGCGACCGTGGCGGCGTGCGGCTGCGCCTCACCGACAGCTGGGTGGAGATGGCCGGCGCCGCGCTCGAGGCGGGCGGCCGAGCCGAGGCGCCGCTCGCCGACCTGGCCGCCGGTCGCCGCTTCTCCGTGCAGTTCTGGGACCCGAACGCAACGAAGGCGCTGCACGTCGGCCACCTGCGCAACCTCGCAATCGGCAACGCGCTCGCTGCGGCGCTCGTGCAGGCAGGCGCGTACGTCGAGCGTCGCAGCCGCATCTCCGACACGGGGCGCGCGATGGGTGAGGCGATGGCCGGCGTGCTCGACAGCGGCCGAACCGCCGAGGGGTTTGCCGAAGGCGACGAGAAGAGCGACCATTTCGTCGGCGCCTGCTACGCCGAGTACGTGGCGCGGGAGGGCGCGCTGGCACCCGGTGCGCTCGAGCACGCCGAGGACTCGCTCTCACGTGAGACCGACGTGCAGGACGATGCCGCGGACGAGCTGATCAAGCGCGTCCTGCACGGCGAGCGCGACGCGCTTACGCTGTGGTACCGGACGCGCGCCTGGGTGATCGGCGGTCAGCGCAGGACGCTCGCGCGGCTCGGCATCGCCTTCGACCGCGTGCTGTTCGAGTCGGACTTCTTGGCGGAGACGGCGGCACTCGTGGCGGCCGGCCTGAGCAGCGGCACGCTGCGCCGCCGCGAGGATGGCGTGGTCGTCTACCTGACCGGCATCGAGGAGCTCGCAGAGCTGCCGCTGGTGCGCGCGGACGGGCTCTCGACGCAGCACCTGCGCTCGCTCACCTATGCGCTCACGGCGCCCGAACTGGAGGACCTGACCTCGGTGCAGGTGACGGGCGCGGAGTGGCTCTCGCACGTCACCAGCATCAGGAAGCTCGCCGCCGAGCTGAAGCCGGGCCTCAACGGCGGCTTTCACCCCAGCCGCAGCATCTTCCACGGCATGGTCTCCGACGGCGCCCGCGCCGTCACCTCGAGCGCGGGCGCGCTGCTGGTCGACGAGCTGCTGACCTGGCTGGATGATCGCATCGACGGCTCGGTGCGCCTCGCGCAGATCCGCGCGAACCATCCGCATCCGGAACGGATCGCGGCGCAGATCGCGCTCGGCTACTTCCTCCCCCACCCCGTGTCCCCCGACATGAGCTTCGCGCCCGAGCGCCTGCTCGATGACCGCGACAGCCTGGGGCTGAACCTGGCGCGCGCACGCGCGCGGCATTCGAGCGGCGCGACCGCCGAGCGCCCCGCGAGCGACCCGCGCTACCGCTTCGCGGTGGTGCAGTCGGAGCTGTACCGCCGTTACCTGCGCCTGGCCGCGCAGCGTCTGGATGTGCGTCCGCTGGCGCACTACCTGAAGCACCTCGCGCTGTGGCAGCTCGAGGACGACCACGGCCAGGCTGTAGACCGCGTCGTGCACACGCTGCTCGACCGCGGCGCGCGCGGGCTCGGACTGGACGGCGGCAGATGAGCACGCTGCTGGTCGACAACTACGACTCCTATACCTACAACGTCTTCCATCTGCTCGCGGCCGTCTCCGGCGAGGAGCCGATCGTGATCCGCAACGACGAGGTGTCCTGGCGCGCACTCGCACGATGGGACTTCGACGCGATCGTGCTCTCACCCGGCCCGGGGCGGCCGGAGCGTTGGCACGATTTCGGCGTCTGCGCAGACATCCTGCGCCTCTGCGACACGCCGGTGCTGGGCGTATGCCTCGGCCACCAGGGCATCGGCCAGATGCTCGCGGGCTCCGTAGCGAACGCCCCGGTGGTCATGCACGGGCGTCTCAGCACCGTCAGGCACGATGGCACCGGACTGTTCGCCGGCATCCCGCAGGGCTTTTCGGTGGTGCGCTACCACTCGCTGATGGTCGGCGCGAAGCTAGGCGCCGCCGGGCGGGTCACAGCGTGGACCGACGAGGGGATCGTGATGGGCGTCGAGCACCGTCGCCGGCCCGTGTGGGGCGTGCAGTTCCACCCCGAGTCGATCGCAAGCGAGCACGGGCACCAGCTGGTCGAGAACTTCTACTCGCTCGCGCGGCGCCAGCGGCGCGATCGCGGCGCAGGCGCCCGCCCGCGCGCGCCGATCCCGCCCCGCCGCCGACTTCCCGGCTGCTGCGCGCCGCCGGTGCCCGCCGCGCGCCGGCAGCGGCTGCTCGAACGAGCGGTGCAGGGACAGCCGTCCGCCGAGCTGCTGTTCGAGCGGCTGTTCGCAGCGAGCGAGCGAGCCTTCTGGCTGGACAGCGCCGACGCGCCCACGCGCCTCGCGCAGCGCTCTTTCCTGGGCACCAGCGCGGGTGCCGGCCGCCACGTCCTCGAATACGACGTGCGCGAGAAAGCGGTGTTGTCACACGCCATGCGCGGCACCACGCGGCTGCAGGGCTCGATCTTCGACGTGCTCGACCGCGAGCTGGCGGAGCGTCGGCTCGCGACGACCGAGCGCGAGTCGCTGCCCGGCGGGCTCATCGGTGGCTACGTCGGCTACCTCGGCTACGAGTGCAAGGCCGACTGCGGCTCGCGCAACGAGCATCGCTCGCCGCTTCCCGATGCGGTGCTGATGTTCGCCAACCGGCTCGTCGCGATCGACCACGTCGCCGGCGTCACGCGGCTGCTCGCGCTGAGCGGCAGCGACGCCGAGGACGAGGACGCCGAGGGCTGGCTGACATTCGCGCAGGCCGCAGTGGAGAAGCTGATCGCTCACGGGCCGGGCGAAGCGGAACTGCGAGCGATCGCGCCCGGGTGCGCGGGAACCCGTTCGCGCCGCTCGTCAGCCGGGCTGTGTGAGGAGCCGGAGCGCCTCACGTTCCGCTGCGGGCGCGGCCGCGAGCGCTATCTGGCGGACATCGCGCGCTGCCAGGCCGCGCTCGCGGCCGGCGAGTCCTACGAGATCTGCCTGACCGACCAGATCCACGCCGACCCGGTCGCCGACCCGTTCCTGCTCTATCGCCACCTGCGCCGGCGAAACGCGGCGCCGTTCTCCGCTTACCTGCAGCTCGGCAGCTTCGCGATCGCCAGCTCCTCGCCCGAGCGATTCCTCGCTCTCGATCGCGAGCGTCGCCTGGAAGCGCGACCGATCAAGGGCACCACCGCGCGCTGCGACGATCCGCACGAGGACGCGGCCGGCCGCGCGGCGCTGCTCGAGGACGAGAAGACCTTCGCCGAGCACCTGATGATCGTCGACCTGCTGCGCAACGATCTCGGCCGCGTGTGCGAGCTCGACAGCGTGCGCGTCCCCGAGTTCATGGTCGTCGAGGACTACGCGACAGTTCACCAGCTGATCTCGACGATCACCGGCAGGCTCGACGAGGAGTACACGCCGACGCAGTGCGTACGCGCCTGCTTCCCCGGCGGCTCGATGACGGGCGCGCCGAAGCTGCGCACGATGGAGATCATCGACGAGATCGAACGCGAGGCGCGCGGCGTCTACTCGGGAGCGATCGGCTACTTCGGCGTCGAGGGCAGCGTCGACCTGAGCATCGTGATCCGCACGGTCGTCGCGCGACCCGAGGAGACGACGATCGGAGCGGGCGGCGCGATCGTCATGCAGTCCGATCCCGCGGAGGAGTTCGAGGAGCTGCTGCTGAAGGCGCGCGCGCCCATGTCCGCTGTCGCGAGAACGCTCGTCGGGACTGACGACCCGCGAGCGTGGCGCGTCGAGGTCGACCACGAGCCGGCCACGGCGGGGGCGCGGTGAGCGGGTCTGCGCGAGCCAGCGCGTGGCGCGTGCGCGAGGCAGAGGCGCAGGACGTCGCAGGCGTCGCCGCCGGCGTCGCGCAGCTGCTCAGCGAACTCGGCGGCACGCCGCCGGGCGTCAAGGCGCTGCGGAGGGCCGCGGACACCCTGATCGCCGACCCCGCGCTGGGCTGCCTGCTCGTCGCCGAGACACTCGAAGGCATCGCCGGCGCGCTCGCGGCGAGCTGGCAGCACGCGATCCACGTGCCCGGTCGCTACGGGCTCGTACAGGAGCTGTGGGTCGAGCGCGCATGGCGAGGCCGCGGCGTCGGCTCGGCGCTGCTGGGCGCCCTCGTCGAGCACGCGCGCGATGAAGGGCTCGTGCGCGTCGAGGTCGGGTTGCCCGCGGAGCGCTTCGCCGGTGCCACCGCCACGAGATCCTTCTACGCGGCCAATGGGTTCGCCCCGGTCGGCCCCCGCATGCGTCTGGAGATCGCGCGATGAACGCCTCCGGCAGCGGCCTCACGCCGTTCAGGGAGCGTCTCGACGCGATCGACGGGCGGATCATGGAGCTTTTCGCGCGACGCTTCGACGTCTGCCGCCAGATCGCGGCGCACAAGCACGCGCACGACATTCCGATGATGCAGGGCAAGCGCGTCGTGCAGGTGCGCGAGCACTATCTGCGGCTGGGCGCCGAGCTGCACGTGCCGGTCGCGTTCACCGTTGGCTTCTTCGATCTCCTGATCGCCGCCACATGCGAGATGGAGGAGGACCTGATCGCGGCCACAGAGGCGGCGGAGTCGCACCGGTCGTGAGTGCACCGACGTTCATCACGCTCGGCCCCGAGGGCACCTGCCATGAGAACGCGCTGCTGCATTACCTGGAGTTCCAGGGCCTGCAGGAATTCCAGGTCGAGCTCGTGCCGGACCTGCTCGAGGCGGTCGTGCGCGTCCGTGACGAGCCGCACACCTTTCTCATCCAGTGCAGCGCGCACCTGCAGGTGCATCTCGTGACGGAGCGCTACCACGAGCACGTGTTCGTGATCGACACGTTCATCTATCCAACCAAGGAGCTGGGGCTGCTCGCTCGCAGCGACGTCTCGCACCCGCGCAGCCTGGGCATCGTCGACGCCACCCGCGGCTATCTGGACCTGTCGAGCTGGCAGCCGGTCATCGACGAGCCCTCCAAGCCGGTGGTCGCAGCCCACCTGCTGGAAGGCCGCTACGACGCGGGCCTGACGCACACGCACCACGCCTGCGAACACCCCGACCGGCTGCGACTCCTCGAGTGCTACGGCGCGGTCGACACGAGCTGGGTCGTGTACGGCGCGCGGAGGCGCTTCCAGGGGCCCGTGATCGGCCGGCGCGCGCCGTGGCTGTTCGAGTCAACCACCGCGCTGCTCAGCCCGTGAGCACCGCGCGCAGGCGCTCCGCGACCCGCAGCACCTGGCCCTCGCTCATCTCCGGGAAGAAGGGCAGCGCGATCGAGCGAGCAGCCACGTCCTCGCAGACGGGAAACTCGCCCTCGCGGTGGCCGAAGCGCTCGCGGTAGAAGCTCATCAGGTGGATCGCCGGCAGGTAGGGCTTGCTCTGTATGCGCTCCGCGGCGAGCGCTCGAACCGTCTCGTCACGGTCCACACCGACCGGAAGCTGTACAACGAACACGAACCAGCCCCGCTGCTCCCGCCCCCGGTCCTCGCACGGCAGCGCCAGCCCCTCGAATTCCGAGAGGGCCTCCCTGTAGAGCCGGGCGACCCGCCGGCGGCCTTCGATCATCGCTCCCAGGTGCCGAAGCTGAGCCAGGCCAAGGCCGCACGCGAGATCCGAAAGGCGATAGTTGAACCCGAGTCGGTCGTGATCGAGCCAGTCCATGTCGGGGGCGCGGCCCTGGTTGCGCTCGGAGTCGATCCGCTGCTTCATCGCCGGATCTCCGATCGTGATCATGCCGCCCTCGCCCGTCGTCAGCTGCTTGTTCGCGTAGAACCCGAACACCGCCGGGTTGCCTCGCCCACCGACCTCTGTGGAGTCCTCGTGGCGGGCGCCGATCGCCTCGCAGGCATCCTCGACAATGCCCAGCCCGTGCTCAGCTGCGAGCGCCTCGAACGCCTCCAGATCGGCGGGATAGCCGAAGATGTGCACCGGCAGCACCGCCCTCGTCCGCGACGTGAGGGCGGCGGCGGCGGCCTGCGGATCCAACGTGAGCGTGACCGGATCGATATCCGCGAAGACGGGCCGTGCGCGCTCGAAGAGCACAGCGTTGGCCGAGGCGACGAACGAGAACGGACTCGTGATCACCTCGTCGCCGTCCTGCACGCCGACGGCACGCAGCGCGAGATGCAGCCCGGCCGTGCCGCTGCTGACGGCGCTCGCACAGCGGGCTCCCACCATCTCCGCGAAGGCCAGCTCGAACTCCGTCACGCGCGGGCCGAGCGACAGCTGCCCCGAGCGCAGCACGTCGATCACGGCCTGCTCCTCGGCCTCGCCGAGCACGGGTTTGGCGAGCGGGATCGGCTCGTCGCTCATTCGGGGTTCGGCCGGCGCTCGATGCCGGCCTAAGCCTCGCCGGCCGCCTGCACGGCGGCATCGTCGCGGCGCCCTGCGCCGGGCTGCATGCCGTACTCGAGTGAGTCGACGAGCGCGTCCCACGAGGCGGCGATCAGGTTCTCCGAAACACCGATCGTGCCCCACGTGTCGTGACCGTCGGATGCGTCGATCAGCACGCGCGTGACGGCGCCCGTGCCCTTCGCCTCGTCGAGGATGCGCACCTTGTAGTTCACGAGGTCGATGTCGCGCAGATGCGGGTGGATCTCGCCGATCGCATCGCGCAGCGCGCGGTCGAGCGCGTTGACCGGCCCGTTGCCCTCAGCGGTGCGGATGTAGCGCTCGCCGCCGACCCAGATCTTGATCGTGGCCTCCGTCTCGACCTTGCCGTCGGCGCGCTTCTCGACGGTCACGCGCCAGGACTCCAGCCGGAACAGCGGCTCGTAGTCGCCCGCCTCCTTGTGCATCAACAGCTCCAGCGAGCCGTCGGCGGCCTCGAATTGGAAACCCTCGTGCTCGAGCGCCTTGACGCGGTCGAGCACGCGCTGGGAGAGATCCGTGGCACTCTGGCCGGCGGCGGGCCTGACCGCGGCCTCGGAGAGCTTCTCGGCGATCGTGGCGCGGCCCGAGAGCTCGGAGACGAGCACGTCGCTGCCGTTGCCCACGATCGACGGGTCGACGTGCTCGAAGGTGCTCGAGTCGGCCTGCACACCGGCGGCGTGCAGGCCGGCCTTGTGCGCGAAGGCGTGCTTGCCGACGTAGGGCTGAGCGGGGTCGGGCGTGCGGTTGAGCAGCTCGTCGAGCAGGTGCGCTGTCTCGGTCAGCCGCGCCAGCCGCGCCGGCTCCAGCAGCTCCACGCCCATCTTCAGCTGCAGGTCGGCGATGATCGTGACGAGGTTCGCGTTGCCGGTGCGCTCGCCGATGCCGTTGATCGTGCCCTGCACCTGCGTAGCGCCCGCTTCGACCGCGGTGAGCGTGTTCGCGACCGCGCAGCCGGAGTCGTCGTGCGTGTGGATGCCGAGCGCCGCCTGCGGCAGCGCTTCGCGCACGACCGCGAGCGCCGTGCGCACCTGCGGGGGCAGCGAGCCGCCGTTGGTGTCGCACAGCACCAGACGCTCCGCGCCCGCGTCGGCGGCGGCGCGCAGGCAGTCGAGCGCGTAGCCCGGGTCCAGTGCGAAGCCGTCGAAGAAATGCTCGGCGTCGAGCAGCACGCGCTTGCCGGCCCCGACGAGGAACGCGACGGACTCGGCGATCATCGCGAGGTTCTCCTCGCGCGTGACCTTCACGACCTTCTCGACGTGCAGGATCGAGGCCTTGCCGACGAGCGTGCAGACCGGCGCGAACGACTCGGCGAGCACGCGCAGGCCCTCGTCGCTGTCCGCGCCCGCGCCGCGGCGCCGCGTCATGCCGAACGCGACGATCTCCGCGCGCTTCAGGCTCTCGCCGGCCAGCAGCCCGAACAGCTCCTGCTCCTTCGGGTTCGACGCCGGGAAGCCCGCCTCGATCATGTGCACGCCGAGCTCGTCCAGTGCGTGCACGACGCGCAGCTTCTCCTCAGCCGTCAGTGAGAGGCCGCCTCCGCCCATGCCGTCGCGCAAGGTCGCGTCGTATAGCTGTATGTCCGGCACGGCCTACCCCGCGGCAGTCGTCTGCGCGTCGGCGACGTCGCCCGTCGGCGTCTCGAGCGCCACCGCCGAAACCGGGTCGAGCCACTCGCGGTAGCGCTCGCTGCGACCGTGGATCGCGTCGTCGAACGCCTTCTGCAGGACGCGCGTCACCTCGCCCGGCCGGCCGCCGCCGATCGGGTGGTCGTCGACCTCGCGCACCGGCACGAGCTCGGCGGCGGTGCCCGACATGAAGACCTCGTCGGCCAGGTACAGCTCCGCACGTGCGACGTCGCGCTCGACGATCGTGTAGCCGAGATCCTGCGCGATCTGGATGACGGATTTGCGCGTGATGCCGTCGAGGATCGAGTTGCCCTGCCCCGGCGTCGCGATCACCCCGTCGCGAACCACGTAGATGTTCTCGCCGGTGCCCTCGCACACGTAGCCATGGTCGTCGAGCAGGATCGCCTCGTCGTAGTCGGACTTCACCGCCTCGACCTTCGCGAGCACGCTGTTGAGGTACTGCCCGGAGGCCTTCGCGTGCGGGATCAGCGAGTCGGGGCTCAGGCGCCGCCAGGATGAGACCTTCGCACGCACGCCGTTGGCGGCGCCGTGCTCGCCGAGATACACGCCCCACTCCCAGCATGCGATCGTCACGTCGACGCGCGCGTCGAGCGGGTTCAGCCCCATCGTTCCGTAGCCGCGGTATGCGATCGGCCGGATGTAGCAGGAGCTCAGCCCGTTGCGCGCGACCAGCTCGAGCGTGGCGCGGCGGATCTGCTCCTGGCTGAAGGGGATGTCCATGTAGTACAGAGCGGCGGAGCGGAACAGGCGCTCGACATGCTCGACGTTGCGGAACACAGCGGGACCGCGCTCGGTCTCGTAGCAGCGCACGCCCTCGAAGACGCCCGTGCCGTAGTGCAGGCCGTGTGTCAGGACGTGGATCTTGGCGTCCTCCCATGCGACGAACTCTCCATTCATCCATATGAGGTCGGTGGGATCCACGTTCAGCTCCTGGTCGTTTGCAGAGACGAGGCTCCGCGGGGACGTGGGGGACGTCCGACCCCCTCCGCGTGTGCCCGGACCGCCTGGATTCTACATCGCCCCCGCACCTCTCTCCGCGCGTGAACGGCCTCGCCCGCCCACGCTCGAGATGTTCTCCGGCGGCGGCCGCAGGCTCAGAGGCGCGCGAGCACCGCGGCAGTCGCCTGCTCGGTGCCGGCGCGCCCGCCGAGGTCCGCCGTGCGCAAGCCGCCGTCGAGCGCTGCCTGCACGGCCGTTTCCAGCGCCTGGGCCTCGGCTTCCATCGCCAGGCCGTGGCGCAGCATGAGCGCGGCGGAGAGAAACATCGCGAGCGGGTTGGCGATGCCCTGGCCGGCGATGTCGGGAGCCGAGCCGTGCACCGGCTCGAACAGGCCCGGAGCGCTCGGGGTGCGTGAGCTCGCGCTGCCGTCGCCACCGGGCGCGCCGAGCGAGGCGCTCGGCAGCATGCCGATCGAGCCGGTCAGCATCGCGGCCTCGTCGCTGAGGATGTCGCCGAACATGTTCTCGGTGAGGATCACGTCGAAGTGGCGCGGCGCGGAGATGAGCTGCATCGCGGCGTTGTCGACGAGCACGTGCTCGAGTTCTATGTGCGGGAACTCCTGCGCGTGGATGCGCGTGACCGTCTCGCGCCACAGCCGGCTGGTCTCGAGCACGTTGGCCTTGTCGACGCTCGACACGCGAGTGCGAGCCGCATCGAAGGCTGCGCGCGTGATCCGCTCGATCTCCTCGACGGTGTAGACGCACAGGTCGCTGGCGTGCTGCTCGCTGCGCTCCTTGGCGCCGAAGTAGATGCCGCCGGTCAGCTCTCGCACGACCAGCAGGTCGGTGCCCTCGATGCGCTCGCGGCGCAGCGGCGAGGCGTCGTACAGCGCCGGCAGCGGCTTGACGGGACGCAGGTTCGCATACAGGCCCATGCCCTTGCGCAGACCGAGCAGACCCTGCTCGGGGCGCGGCTTGGATGGGTCGGTCGTGTCCCACTTCGGCCCGCCGACGGCCGCGAGCAGCACCGCATCGGCGCGGCGGCATGCCTCGAGCACCTCGTCGGTCAGCGCCGTTCCATGGGCGTCGATCGAGGCGCCGCCGAACAGGTGCTGCTCGAACTCGAAGTCGCCGAGCTGCGCCAGCACGCGCACCGCCGGCGCCATGATCTCCGGCCCGATCCCGTCGCCGGGCAGAGTGACGATGTGGTGCGGCACGCGCGCCGAAGCTACCAGGAAGCGCTCACAGCGCTGTCGTCACGGGGCCGCTGCGCTCGAGCTCTGCCTCGTAGGCGGCGATCCTCTCCTCCGCGGAGAGCGTCACACCGATGTCGTCGAGCCCCTCGAGCAGCCGCCGGCGGATCTCGTGGTCGATCTCGAACGGCACCTCCCGGCCGTCGAAGCGGACCTCCTGGGCGGCGAGGTCGACCTGACCGTGCCCGGCGTGGGCGAGCGCGCGGCAGTCCTCCTCGCTCAGCACCACCGGCAGCAGGCCGATCTTGGTGCAGTTCGAGTAGAAGATGTCCGCGAAGCTCGGCGCGACGATCGCCTGGAAGCCGTAGTCCTGCAGCCCCCACGGCGCGTGCTCGCGCGAGGAGCCGCAGCCGAAGTTCTCGCCGGCGACGAGGATCGGGTTCGGCGGCAGTTCCCAACCGGGCTCCTTCGCCCAGTCGTAGAAGAGGAACTCGCCGAAGCCGGTTCGCTCGACCCGCTTGAGGAACTGCTTGGGCATGATCTGGTCGGTGTCGACGTTGCTGCGATCCAGGTGGCTGACCTGGCCGGTGATGGTCTCGATCGCTTCCATGACGCGCTCCTAGCTCCACTCGCGGATGTCGACGAAGTGCCCCTCGATGGCGGCGGCGGCCGCCATCTGCGGGGACACCAGGTGGGTGCGCCCGCCGCGGCCCTGCCGCCCCTCGAAGTTGCGGTTGGAGGTCGAGGCGCAGCGCTCTCCCGGCTGCAGGATGTCGGGGTTCATGCCCAGGCACATCGAGCAGCCGGCCACGCGCCAGTCGAAGCCGGCTTCGCGGAACACCTCGTGCAGGCCCTCCGCTTCGGCTTGCGCTCGTACCTGCTGGGAGCCGGGCACAACCATCGCGTCGACCGAGCTCGCGACCTTGCGGCCGGCGACCATCTCGGCGGCTGCGCGCAGGTCGCCGATGCGCGAGTTGGTGCAGGAGCCGATGAACACGCGGTCGAGCGTGATCTGCTCGATCGGCGTGCCCGGCTCCAGCGCCATGTACTCGAGCGCCCGCTCGACGCCCTCGCGGTCTGCCGGCGAGTCGAACTCCTCGGGCGCGGGCACGACCTCCGTGACCGCCCGCACCTGGCCGGGGTTCGTGCCCCAGCTGACCTGGGGAGAGATCGCGCCGGCGTCGATCGTGACCTCTTCGTCGAAGTAGGCGCCCTCGTCGCTCGGCAGCTCGCGCCACGCCGCGATCGCGCTCTCGAGCTCGGCGCCGGCAGGGGCGCCGGGGCGCGCGGAGTCCGCGAACCACGCGAAGGTGGTCTCGTCGGGCGCGATCATGCCGGCGCGGCCGCCTCCCTCGATCGTCATGTTGCAGACGGTCATGCGTCCCTCCATCGAGAGCGCGCGGATCGCCTCGCCGCTGTACTCGACGACGTGTCCGGTCATGCCGCCCACGCCGAGCCGTCCGAGCGTGGCCAGGATCAGGTCCTTGGCGCTCACGCCGAAGCCGAGCGTGCCCTCGTACTCGATGCGCATCGACCGCGGCTTGTGCTGGACCATCGTCTGCGTCGCCAGCACGTGCTCGACCTCGCTCGTGCCGATGCCGAAGGCGAGCGCGCCGAAGGCGCCGTGCGTGGAGGTGTGCGAGTCGCCGCAGACGATCGTCATGCCGGGCTGCGTCACGCCCAGCTCTGGGCCGATCACGTGCACGATGCCCTGCCGGTCTGAGCCGAGCGAGTACACCGGCACGCCGAACTCCGCGCAGTTGCGCTCGAGCGTTTCCACCTGCACGCGCGAGAGCGCGTCCTTGATGCGCGCAGCGACAGGCGTCCCGTCGGTGGGCGTGTTGTGGTCGGCGGTCGCGAGCGTGCGGTCGGGGCGGCGCACTCCGCGCCCTGCGAGGCGCAGGCCGTCGAAGGCCTGCGGGCTCGTCACCTCGTGCACGAGGTGCAGGTCGATGTAGATCAGGCCGTCGTCGACCTCGTGCGCCTGCCAGATCTTGTCGAACATCGTCTTCGCCATCGCTAGCTCCTTCTCAGGCCGGCGGACACGACGGCGAGGAAGCCCGCGTCCGCGCTCGTGGGGTTCTCGAAGTGGTGCGGCAGGTCAGCGTCGAACGTCACACAGTCGCCCTCGCGCAGCTCGTGGCGGATCCCGTCGCAGACGAGCACCACGCGGCCGCTCTCCACGAGCGCCGTCTCGCGGCTGCCCGGCTCGTGCATGGGCGGGTCGTCGGGCGCGCCGGTGGATCCGCCCGGACCGAGTAGGTGACGGGACAGCTCGGCGCGCTGGCC
>DASWSH010000081.1:0-3611 GCA_036402735.1 Solirubrobacteraceae bacterium
CAGCGTGATCGTCGTCTTCGGGATCGTGATCTATCCGATCATCAAGACGCTGATCACGTCGTTCTACGCGGTCGACTCGCCGTTCCCGAAAGCGTGGCCGGGCGTCGGCCTGGACAACTACTCCAAAGCGCTCTCGAACCCCGGCTTCTGGTCGGCGGTCGAGCGCACCGGCTACTTCACGATCGTCTCGACCGCGCTCGAGCTCGTGTTCGGGATCGGCATCGCGCTGCTGCTGAACGCGCGACTGCGCATGCGCTGGCTGTTCCGCACGATCGTCGTGCTGCCGTGGGCGCTGCCGACGATCGTCAACGGCGCGCTGTGGCGTTACATGTTCGACGCCAACTACGGCGTCGTGAACGCGGCGCTCACGCAGCTGCACCTGATCGGCGCCTACAAGGCGTGGCTGTCCTCGCCGTTCGGAGCGCTCAACATCGTGGTGTTCGCGGACGTGTGGAAGAACACGTCGCTGGTCGCATTCTTCCTGCTCGCGGGACTGACGACGATCCCGCGCGACCTCTACGAGGCGGCGCGCATCGACGGCGTCAGCGCCTTCCAGGCGTTCCTGCGCATCACGCTGCCGATGCTGCGCCCGGCGATCGTGGTCGTGCTGGTGCTGCGCACGATCGAGGCATTCAAGGTGTTCGACATCATCTACATCATGACCGGCGGCGGCCCGGCCAACGGCACGCAGTCGGTCACGTTCTACACCTACCAGCGCGCGTTCTCCGACGAGCTGTTCGGCTACGGCTCGGCGCTGGCGTATCTGATCGTCCTGTTCATCCTCGTGCTCGCGGCGCTGTACATACGCGCGCTGCGCAGCGACACCTACGCGACCGCCTGAGCGATGGCCGAATCGCGCCGCTACCGGATCTTCATCCACCTCTCGGCGGCGTTCGTCGCGCTGATCTTCCTCGCGCCGTTCGCGTGGCTTGCGATCGCGAGCCTGTCCTCGCCGGTCGATCTGCTGCGGATCCCGCTCAAATGGATCCCCTCGCACATCTCCTTCAGCCGCTACGAACAGATCTTCTCGGCGAGCGGCGAAAACATCTTCGCGAACTTCCGCGCGGCGCTCGTCAACAGCGTGATCGTGGCGAGCGCGACGGTTGCGATCTCGATGACCGTCGGCGTGTTCGGCGCCTATGCGTTCGCGCGGCTGCGCTTCAGAGGCGCGCGCGCGGCGCTGCTGCTGTTCCTCTCCACGTACATGGTGCCGCCGATCGCGCTCGTGATCCCGATGTACCTGATCATGGTGAAACTGCACCTGCTCGACAGCCGACTCGGGCTGATCATCGTGTACTGCTCCTTCGCGACGCCGTTCGTGCTGTGGATCATGGGCAACTACTTCCAGACGATCCCGCGCGAGCTGGAGGACGCAGCGCGCGTCGACGGCTGCACGCGCATCGGCGCGCTGTTCCGCGTGATCCTGCCGCTGGCGCGCCCGGGACTGCTCTCGACGATGCTGTTCGCGTTCCTGGTCGCGTGGGACGAGTTCCTCTACGCGCTGATCTTCACCTCCACGAACGCGTCGAAAACGATTCCGGTCGCGATCGCCGAGTTCACCGGGCGCTACACGACCGACTTCGGGCTGCAGGCGGCGGGCGGGATCCTCGCCGCGGTGCCGCCGGTGCTGATCGCCGTGGCCTTCCAGCGCTACATCGTCGGCGGCCTCAACGCCGGCGCGGTGAAGGGATGAGCGAGCCCTCCGCGAGCGCCGGCGAGCCGGCGACGCTGTCCTTCGTCGAGGGGGTGCGGGCGCAGCCTGAGAACCTGCGCGAGGCGGCCGCCGGCATGCGCGATGCGCTGGCGGCGAGCGACCTCGAGCCGCTGCGCGAGGGCACGATCGTGTTCTGCGGCATCGGCGCGAGCTGGCACGCGCTGCTGCCGTCCGTGCGCCGGCTGCGGCTCGCCGGACGGCGCGCGTTCGCCGTGCCCGCGCCGGAACTGGCCGCGACGCGCGGCCTCGCCGACGCTTACGTGCTGATCTCGCAGTCGGGCGCGAGCACCGAGATCCTCGAGGTGCTCGCGTCGCTCGAAGGCGAGCGCGTGTATGCGCTGGGCGCGCGGCGCGAGAGCCCGCTGGCGCGGGCCGTGCACGACTGGCTGCCGCTTGGCGAGCGTGCCGACACGGCGGTCTCGACGCTCTCCTACACGGCCACGCTGCAGGCGCTGGGGATGCTCTCCGAACAGATCGCGGACGGCGAGCGGGTCGACTGGAGCGAGGTTGCCGAGCTCGCCGGCGAATCCCTGGAGCGCCATCGCGACGACGCGGAGCTGCTGGCCCAGCAGCTCGTCGGCTGCTCGACACTCGACGCCGTCGCGGCCGCGCCGGCGCTCGCTTCCGCCGGCGAGACGGGGCTGCTCGGTCGTGAGGCGCTGCGCCTGCCGGCGGCCGCCGAGGAGACACGCCAGTACCTGCACGGGCCGCTCGAGCCGGTGCGCGAGGGCTTCCTGTGCCTGCTGTTCGGCGCCGCGCGCGAGCTCGAGCTGGCCGGCGCGTTGAGCGGATACGGCGCGGCCTCGTGCGTCGTCACGGCCGAGCAGAGCGCGACGCCGTTCGGCGCGCACGTGATCCGCATCGCCGCCTGCGCGGAGCTCGCGGCGCCGATCCTGCAGATCGTGCCGGTGCAGCTGGCGGTCGCCGCCGCCGCAGCGACGCTGGGACTGCCGATTCAGGAGCTGACGCGCCAGCAGGCCGACACCAAGGCCGCGAGCGCACCGTGAGCAGCGCCGGGCCAACGATCATCGGCGGCGTGCAGGTCGACGTGGTGATGCTGCCCGTCGCGCAGCTGCCGGCGCCGGGACAGACGCAGCTGGTGGAGCAGATGAGCTTCCGCTCGGGCGGCGCCGCGGCGAACGCGGCGCTGGCGCTTGCGAGCTCGGGCAGGCCGGCGCGGCTGATCGGCTGCGTCGCCGAGGACGACCTCGGGCGCTGGCTGATCGAGGACCTCTCACGCTCGGGCCTGGGCGAGGGCATCATCGTGCTGGACGGCCACACGACGGGGCTGACGGTGGCGTGTGAGGCGCCGGGCCGCGACCGCTCCTTCATCACGTTCCTCGGCGTCAACACGGTCTGGGCGCTCGAGCACATGCCGGCGGACGTGGCGAGCTGCGCGAGCCTGCTCGTGTGCGACTACTTCTGCGCACCCTCGCTGCGCGGCGCGCCGACCCGTGAGCTGATGCTGCGCGCGCGGGCGCAGGGCGCGCGGACCTTCTTCGACACCGCCTGGGACCCTTCCGGCTGGGCGCGCGAGACGCGCGAGGAGGTGCTGGGCCTGCTCGATGTGGTCGACGTGTTCCTGCCCAACGAAGCCGAGGCGAGCGCGCTGCTCGGCCTCGACGCGCCCGCCGAGCAGCTCGCGCGCCAGTTGCAGCACATCTCCGGAGGCTGGGTCGTCGTGAAGATGGGCGCGCGCGGCGCTCGCGCCGCCGGGCCGGACGGCGCACAGCTGTCGGTCGCGGCGCAGCCGGTCGAGGTGCTCGACTCCACCGGCGCCGGCGACGCCTTCAACGCCGGCCTGATCGCCGCGCTCTGCGACGGCGCGGATTGGCCCGAGGCGCTGGAGTCGGGCACGCGCCTCGCGGCGTCGGTCCTCTCGCGCCGGCGCCGGGAG
>DASWSH010000082.1:0-1774 GCA_036402735.1 Solirubrobacteraceae bacterium
GACCACGAGCCTCGACATGTGCACCTGGTTGGTGAGCCGGTCGCGCGACTCGTCGCTGCCGTCGTTGCCGGGCGCGCGACCATAGCCGTGCAGGTCGAGGCCCGCGCAGAAGCCGCGGCCCGCGCCGGTCAGGATCACCGCTCGGATGCTGCGCTGCGCCGCCGTGTCGCGCAGGGCGACGTGCAGCGCCTCGCACAGCTCCGCCGTCATCGTGTTCAGCTGCTCGGGACGGTTCAGCGTCAGCCGGCGCACGTGCGGGGCGGGCTCGTCGACGATCAGCACCTCCGGCATCGCTGCCGCATCCTACGGCCCGCAAGCGGCCCAGCGTCGGCAGGCGCGCGCAGAGCTGCGGTGCTCGTGTCGCTCAGCGGGGGTAGTGGAACGCCTGCGTCTGCGTCACCTTCGCGACCAGTCGGCCCTGCTCGTCGGCGATCTCGGTCTCGATCACGATCATCGTGCGGCCCTTGTGCAGCGGTCGCGTCGTCGCCGTCAGCGCCCCCTCGCGCACGCCGCGCAGGAAGTTGGTCTTCGACTCGATCGTCGCCGTGCCCACCGCTCCCTCGGGCAGGTTGAAGAACGCGCAGGTGCCGCCGCAGCCGTCCGCAAGCGCCATCAGCGCACCGCCGTGCAGCAGCCCGCCGGCCGTGCAGCGCTCCGGCGCCCACTCCATGCGTCCGCGCACCAGCTCGGGCGTGACCTCCAGCAGCTCAGCGCCGATCAGCTCCGCGAACGGCATCGTGTCCCGGATCTGCTCCGGCGTGGGCATCTCGCTCATGCGACCTCCAGTTCTGCGATCGGAAGCTCGCCCGCGCCGCGAGCACCGCGGGCTCCGACCGTGGGCCGAGCGCGCAATTGTTGCCGAACGGGCCGTGCGGAGTCGGCGCTGCGGCGCCGGGCCAGCGGTGTGTGACACTGCCGCGCATGAAGGTCGCGGTGATCGGCCACGTCGAGTGGGTGCAGTTCGCGCGCGTGGAGTCAGTGCCGCGGCGCGGCGAGGTGGTGCACGCCGAGGATCCGTTCGAGGAGCCCGCGGGAGGCGGCGCGGTGGCGGCGGTCCAGCTCGCGCGGCTGGCGGGGAGCTGCTCGCTGTACACGGCGCTCGGCGGCGACGGCACCGGACGGGCTGTGCTCGCGCGGCTGGCAGAGCTGGGCGTGCAGGTGCAGGCGTCCAGCGAGCACGAGCCGACGCGACGGGCGGTGACGTTGATCGACGCCGGCAACGAGCGCACGATCGTGACGCTCGGCAGGCGCCTGGAGCCGCGCGGCGAGGACGAGCGCATCGGCTGGGGCAGCCTGCGCGAGCTCGACGCCGTGTACTTCACCGCGGGCGATCGCCGCGCGCTCGAGCTGGCGCGCGCCAACGCGCGCGTCGTTGTGGCGAGCCCGCGCGCCCGCCATGCGCTCGGCGGAGGCGTGCCGCTCGACGCGCTCGTGCTCAGCGCCGACGACGAGATCGAGCTGCGCGAGGCGCAGCGCGCGCTGGGCGAGGCCGCGCTGGTCGTCTACACCGAAGGCTCGCGCGGCGGCCGCTGGGTCGAGCAGGACGGGGGCGAAGGAAGGTGGGACGCGGTGCCCGCACCGGCGCCGGGCGCCGGCGCGGCTGCGGGCGCCGGCGCGGCTGCGGGGACCGGCGCGGCTGCGGGGTCCGGCGCGGCTGCAGGGGCCGGTGGCTCAGATGCCCACTTCGGGGCCGGGCGGGACGCCGTCACTGAGCGCGCTGGCGGGTCGCCGCCGGACTCCTACGGCTGCGGCGACTCGTTCGCGGCGGGGCTGA
>DASWSH010000083.1:0-8353 GCA_036402735.1 Solirubrobacteraceae bacterium
GTCATGCCGCCGACCGCCGTCCCCCGCCACTCCTGGACCTGTGCCGCGACCAGCGCGCCCAGAGCCGCGAAGCCCTCCGGCCTCAAGATCGCGCGCTTGGCGTCGATGTAGTACTGGGCCTTTGCCCCGCTCGTCAACGTCACCTCACCGATCACAAGCGCATGCTCACGAAGCTCCTCGATCAGCCGGCCACGCGCCGCCTCCAGGTAGGTCGTATTTCCGTCGAGCGACTCCACGCGCGCGAGACAATCTAGCGCCGTGCTGCGCGCGATCGCCAAACTGATGCGCATCGCCTCCGTCGCGATCTGCGTGCTGGTCCTCGCCTCGTTCGTCACCTTCGCCGTCGACCAGACCAAATCCGCCTCCGGCGCGCAGCAGCAGGCGCTGCGCAACGGCGTCGAACGCGGCAAGACGGCGGCGGCCTCCGAACGCCACAAGAACTCCTTCCACAAGGCGGTCGACGAAGGCGCCGAAACCTTCACCTCGCCCTTCTCCGGCATCGTCTCCGCCTCGAAGAGCGAATGGGGCGATGAGGCGGTGAAGCTGCTGCTCGCGCTGCTCGTGTACGGCTTCGGCCTCGGCTACCTCGCCCGCGCGATCCGCGTTCGCGTCTGAGCAGCCGCGCGCACTGCGTCAGGGACCGGCGTTGCCGCGCGCGTGCGTGCTGCCGCCACCGCCTTCGTTGTACACGTCGACCGGCATGCCGTACTGCACCCATGCGAACACCGACGGCGCGTCGGGGATCGGGATGCGCAGACAGCCGTGGCTCGCCGCGTACGTCGGCACTTCCGGGTAGCCGTGGATCGCATAGCCGCGGATGAAGTAGTTCGAGTCGACCATGCCCTTTTCGTTCGTGCCCGGCGTCTTCGAGTAGACGCTGAAGCGACCGATCACCGTCGGCGTCGACGGCTTGCCGGAGCTCATCGTGTAGATCGTGCGCACGCGGCCGTGCGGGTCGATCTCCGCCAGCACCTGTTTGGAGAGGTTCGCCTCCACGTGCCGGCCGTCGCGGCGGTAGCGCACGTGGAAGGAGGCCGCGCCTGCGGACAGCCGCTTGAACACCTGCGGTCCCGCGACGCCGATACGGCTGAGGTTGTTGAGCTTGCGGAACGCGACCAGCGCGCGCTCCGTCGATTCGTCGAAGGTGCCGCTCAGCGAGACCGCGAAATGCTCGTTCGCCAGCTCCTGCTGCAGCAGCCGCACCGACGGTCCCGAGGCGCCGGGGCCGACGTTCTCGTTGACGAAGCGGACGTTCTCCGAGCGCCCGCTGAACGCCGCCTGTTGCGGCGTCGCGTCGTGTGCCGCGCTGGCGTGCACCAGCCCCGCGGCTCCGCTCTTGAAGCTGAAGTGGAACTGCCCGGCGCCGTTGCCCACCGCCAGCACGTGCACGGTCGGTTCCGAGAGCTTGCGGCCGTTGCGCCACAAGGTCAGCCGCACCGACTGCCCGGCGACGTACGGGATCACGACGCCGCGCACCACCACGTAGTGGTTCACGGCCGCGAAGCGCGGGCTGCCGCCGATCTTCTGCAGCGTCAGCTTGATCTTGCCGGGCGCGGGCGGCGCGATCGCCGCCGGCGGGGGCGGTGCGGGCGCGTCCGCCGCGGCAACCGCCGGCAACCCGAGGCAGATCGCTGCCGTGCACGCAGCCGCCGGAATGAAGGAAACCCTCATAAACGAAAATCCTACGTTGCCGGTCGGGCGAGTCCTGTGCCGGCCGCGATCAGGCCCGCACGCTTGCCCGCCGCGACCACCAGCCACACACCAGCCAGCGCGCACGCGCCCAGCGCGCAGCCCTGCAGGAAGCTCCACCCCTCGAGCGCAGAGAACGCGATCGTGTTGTTGAGCGTGTGCGCGACGATCGAGACGTACAGCGACCCCGTGTAGCGGTACAGCAGGCACAGCCCGAAGCCGAGCGCCGCGAGCGGCAGCAGATCGAGCACCGGCGCCGAGAACACGTGCACGATGCCGAACCACAGGCCCGTGATCACCGCCGCCGGCAGCGTGCCGCGCCAGTTGCGCAGCGCGGTGAACATGTAGCCGCGGAACAGCATCTCCTCGCCGATCGGCGCCACCACGCACGTCAGCGCTGCGCTCAGCACGAGCAGCGAAGCGTTTTCTTTCGTGCCGAGCGTTTCCAGCAGCTTCTCCTTCGTCGGATGCAGCAGTTCCGCCCAGATCAGGTCGAGCACCAGGAACGAGACCAGCAGCAGAGCCACGAGCCCCAGCGCACGGCGCCAGCCGAGCGGCGGCGCGCGCAGCCCGAACTGCCACGAGCGCACAGTGCGCCGCCCCACTTTCGCGCAGTACACCGCCACGACCACGAACGCAGCGTCCTGCACGAACGTGTCCGCGATCACGAGCCCTGCCGGCGTGTGATTGCCGGTCACCTTCACGCCGAACAGCAGCGCGGGCAGGTCCACCGCCAGCGCCGCCAGGCTTGCCACCACGATCGCCACCACCGGCGCCACCAGCCCGATCCACCAGATCCAGTCCGTGTCGGGCGAGCGCGTCAGCTCGAGCGGCGGCTGCTCCGGCGGCGGCTCGAGCGGCGCCTCGGCCTGCTGCCGCGCCGGCACCTGCGGCTCGCCGGCTGCGGGCAGCGGCCCCCGCGTGCTCACGCCACCCAATGCCAGGTGGCGAACTGACAGAGGAAGAACACCATCAGCAGCGTCGAGAGCACCAGCAGCGGGCGCACCGCCCGCGGGTGCTCGCTCAGCCACGACGCAACGCCGATCGTCAGCGGGAACAGCACGAGCAGAAAGCGCGGCAGCGACATCAGCGGCTGCGGCGTGACCGGATAGGACAGCGGCAGCGCGAGCGCCGCGATCGCGTACGCGGCGTAGGCCGCCGGCAGCCTGCGCACCGCCGCGACCAGCGCCGGTATCGCCGCCACCAGGAAGCCCAGCAGGATCAGGTTGTGGCTCGCCGTCACGAACGGGCTGCCGCCCGCCTGCGGGAAGTACACGTGCTGTCGCTGGAAGGACAGCAGCTGGCGCACGCCATCGAAGCCCGCTTGCAGCCCGTCCCAAATGCCCAGGTAGGGCCCGGCGAAATGCCGTCCCCACACGACCTGCGTGTGAAACGGCGACAGCCCATCGCCGCCGCCCAGCGCGAGCCACAGCGAGAACGCGCCGCCGCCGAGCGGTATCAGCGCGAGCCACAGCACGTCCGCGCGCAGCCGGTAGCGAGGACTCAACCGGCCCGCGAGCCGCGTCCCCGCCCGCTCCCCGCGGCGTGCGCGCCGCAGCCGCGCCGCGCTGCGGTCCGGCGCGCGATCCTCGCGCGGGCCGTACAGGTACAGCAGCGCCACCGGCAGCAGCAGCACCAGCCCGGTGCTGCGCGTCGCCGCCGCCAGCGCGCCCAGCAACCCCGCCAGCCACCAGCGCCCCTTCCGCGCCGACCAGAACACGCCGACCGACAGCGCCAGGAACAGCGACTCCGAGTAGACCGCGGAGAAGAAGAACGCGACCGGCGCGAACGCCGTCAGCAGCACCGCCAGCCGCGCCGTCTCGGCCGCCCTGCCCGCGCCGGCCCCGCCCGCGGCCGCGCCGGCCGCGCCCGCTGCGCGAGCCGCGCGAGCCGCGCCGCCCGCGCCGGCCGCCTGCCGGGCGTGACCGAACTCGAGCGTCGTCAGGCGGTGGATCCCGTACAGCGCCGCGGCGAAGGCGACGAGCGAGATCAGCACGCCGGCTAGCACCGGCGGCGAGCCGAGCCAGCTCAGCCCGCGCAGCGCGAGCGGGTAGAGGGGGAAGAAGGCTGTGCGCGACGCGGTGAAAGAGCCGAGGTCCGGGCGATAGCCGAAGTGAGCGATGACCAGGTACCAAGCCGAATCCCAGCGCGCCGCCGGCGCCGCCAGCAGGTCGCCCAGCCAGCCGAACCCGCGCGTCGTGCCGGGCGGGTCGAACGCGTTGCGGTGCGGCCCGAAGCCGAACAGCGCGACCGTGCCCACGCCGACCGTCCAGATCAGCAGCCGCGAGCCCAGGAACGCGCGCCGGCAATCGCGCAGCGCCGTCATCCGTGCTTCGTCCGCACGCAGCTCGCGCAGCCTCGCACGCAGCCGCAGGGGCAGCGAGGCGTGTGCCGCGCGAGCAGGCGGCGCGGGCAGCTCGGCCGCGGCGGCGCGCGAATCGGCGCGCGCGGCCGGGGCCGCGAGCGGCTCGCCGGCGGCGGCCTCGGCTGTCTCCGGGTTCACGACGCTTGGGGGCGGGGCATTGAGAGCGGCATTGCGGTGTTGTGAAAGGCGCGCTGCCACCGGCAGGAAATCACACCCGGAACGGTAATCTCGGAAGTCGGCCGATGTCTCGACAAGCTCGACAGCGGCGGCGCAGGCACAATCACGCCGGAGCCGCCCGGCTCCTCATCCTCGGCGGCGGCATCACCGCGGCCGCGCTGATCATCGCGACGATCGCGGGCGTCGCCTACGTGCTCAACGTCGCGGCGTCCGCAAAGCCGCCCAGCGAGCGCCACAAGCTGATCACCGGCGGCCCCTCGCAGGTGTTCGCCGCCGACGGCACCCGCCTCGGCTTCATCCAGGCCGACGTGCTGCGCACGCCCGTCGGCTGGAACGCGATCCCGGCCACGCTGCGCAACGCCACCGTCGCGATCGAGGACCAGCGCTTCTACAAGCACAAAGGGGTCGACGTGACCGGCATCTTCCGCGCGGCGATCAAGGACGTGGTCAACGGCAAGCGGCTGCAGGGCGGCTCCACGATCACGATGCAGCTGATGCGCAACCTCTACCTCGGCGGCGACAAGCGCTCGTTCAAGCAGAAGATCATCGAGGCGAAGATGGCGATCGACTACGAGAAAGAACACAGCAAGCGATACATCCTCACCGAATACCTCAACAGCGTGCCGTACGGCACGCTCGGTGGGCAGGAAGCCGTCGGCGTGCAGGCGGCAGCGCGCGAGTTCTTCGACAAGCCCGCCTCGCAGCTGAACCTGCAGCAGTCCGCGCTGCTCGCGGGCCTGCCGCAGGCGCCCTCGCAGTACAACCCGTTCGGCGACCCGAAGGAAGCGCGCAAACGCCGCAACGAGGTGCTCGCGAAGATGGCCGAACTGCGCTACATCACGCGCGCTGAAGCCGCCGCGGCTCAGAGCGCGCCGCTGGAAGTCAAGCGAGGCAGCTTCTACTCGACGCGCCGCGAGGACTTCTTCTTCGAATACGTGCGCAAACTGCTCGACGCGCGCTACGGCAAGCAGGCCGTCACGCAGGGCGGCCTGAAGGTCTACACGACGATCAACCTGAAAATGCAGGATCTCGCGCGCAAGGCGATCGGGGAAGTGCTCAACCAGCCGGAAGACCCCGCCTCCGCGGTCGTCACGATCAACCCGTCCAACGGCTACATCGAGGCGATGGCCGAGTCGGAGAGCTACTCGCAGTCCCAGTACAACCTCGCCGCCGACGGTCACCGCCAGCCCGGCTCGACGTTCAAGGCGATCGACCTCGCCGACGCGCTCTCGCGCGGCGTCGACCCGAACTCGACGACCTACGACTCGCACACGCTCGCGCCGGGCTGGCTGCCCGCCTACCCGACCTACGGCGTCAAAACCTTCGGCGGCGAGCAGAGCGGAGCGATCAACCTGGTGCAGGCGACGCTCAAATCGGACAACACCGTGTACGCGCAGCTGGCTGCCGATCTCGGCGAGAGCACGATCAGCGAAATGGCGCACAAGATGGGCGTGGTCAGCCCCTTGCACAGCTACGCCGCCGAGGCGCTCGGAGGCCTCGAACTGGGTGTCACACCGCTGGAGATGGCGGATGTGTACGCGACCCTCGCCGACGGCGGCTGGCGCAACTCGCCGATCGCGATCACCAAGGTTGTCTTCCCGAATGGCCGCGTCGACACCAAATGGGGCAAGCCGCACCGCGTGAAGGTATTGACCGAAGGGGTCACCGGTGAAGAGACGCGCGTCCTGCACCTCAACACGCAGAGCGGCACGGCCGCCAACTCCGCGATCGGCTGCCCCACGGCGGCCAAGACGGGAACCACCAGCGAATTCGTCGACGCGTGGCTGGACGGCTACAACTCCGAATACTCGACGGTCGTGTGGATGGGCTACCCGAACAAGCGCGTCTCGATGACCAGCGTGCACGGCGAAACCCAGCAGGGCGCCGCGCTGCCGTCGGTGATCTGGCGCCAGTACATGTCGGCTGTCACCGAAGGCCACCCGTGCGCGCCCCTGAACGAATCGAACGCCGGGCTGACGTTCCAGCCGTTCTTCGGGAAATACGCCTCGACCGGTCAGTCCTCCGCGGGCGGGGAAGAAGAATTCGCCGGACCGAAGCGCGGCACGAAAAAGAACGGGCAGGGCAGGGGCGGAGCCCCGGCTCCGGCCACGCCCGCGCCGGCCGGGCCAACCGCTCCCACGCCCAAATCGCCGGCCGAAAGCACGCCGCCGCCGGTGAGCGGGAGCGGCGGCACCGAACCGCACTGACGCGCCCGGCCGCGGGTGCCATGCCTCTCGGCAGGCGCCACGCTGGTAGTTTGATGGCGTGGCCAAGGAGGACAAGGTCGAATTCGAGGGCGAGGTGATCGAGGCCCTCCCCAACGCGATGTTCCGCGTCAAGCTCGACAACGACCACGTCGTGCTCGGTCACGTCGCCGGCAAGATGCGCCGCTTCCGCATCCGCATCCTGCCGGGCGATCGCGTCCGCTGCGAGCTCTCGCCATACGATCTGGACCGCGCCCGGATCGTCTACCGGCATCGCTGAGCGCTCGCTGATCGAGTCGATCGAGGCGGCGCTCGCCGGCGGGGCCGGCGCGGAGCGGCTCGTGCGCGGCCCCGGCGACGACGCAGCGGTCGTGCGCGCCGGCGGCGCGCTCGCGGTGACCTCGATCGACACGATGGTCGAGAACGTGCACTTCCGCCTCGGCGAGGGCTGGGCCGACGCCGCCGAGGTCGGCCACCGCTCGCTCGCCGGCGCGCTCTCCGATCTCGCCGCGATGGGCGGCGCGCGGGCGGGCGAGGCGTACGTGTCGCTGACGCTGCCGCCGGGCTTCTCCGAGCGCGAGGCGCTCGAGCTGCTCGCCGCGGCGCGCTCGCTCGCGGGCCGCTGCGAGGTGACGATCGCCGGCGGCGACGTGGTCGCCGGACCCGTGCTGGCGGTCACCGTGACCGTCGTCGGCTGGGCGCAGGAGCCGGGCGAGCTGGTCGGTCGCGACGGCGCGCGCGCGGGTGAGCTCGTCGGCGTGACCGGTGCGCTGGGCGCGGCGGGCGCGCTGCTCTCGCTGCAGCAGGGCCGCGCCGCGGCGGCGGCGGACGCGACCGCTCTGCTCCGCCGTGCGCGCCGGCCGCAGCCGCGGCTGCTCGCCGGTCGCGCGCTCGCCGGCGCGGGCGTGAGCGCGATGATCGACCTCTCCGACGGGCTCGCGACGGACGCCGCGCACGTCGGGCGCGCGAGCGGCGCCGAGCTGCTCGTGACGCTCGAGCAGCTGCCGCTGGCGCCGGGCGTGGCTGAGGTGGCGGACGCGCTGGGCGTGCCGCCCGCCGAGCTGGCAGCCGCGGGCGGAGAAGACTACGAGCTGTGCTTCTGCGTCGCGCCCGATGCGCGAGCGGCGGTCGAGCTGGCGTTGGCGCGCTGCGGCGAAGCGGACGCGGCGCCGACATGGGTGGGTGAGGTGCGCGCAGGCCCGCCGGGCGCGACGCTGCTAGGCAGCGGGGGCGACGTAGTACGGGCCGAGGGATTCGAGCACCGGTGGTAGCTGCCTGCGCGGCGGCGCATGCAGCGGCGTCTCGATCGGCTGCGCGAGCTGGCCGCCGAGCAGCAGGCGCGCCGCGCCGAGCGGCACGGTGCGCGTCAGCTTGGCGTACACCAGCAGGCGTTTGGCGGCGCTGAACAGCGGCGTGCAGGCCGACAGCACGAGCCGGCTGTAGCCGGCGTCGGCAACGGCGGCGCGCACGTCGGTGGGCGCCACCACGCGCTGTGCGACGACCGTGTAGGTGAAGCGCGCGTAGGGCATGTCGAGTCGGATCGTGTTGCCCGGCGCGAGCGTGTCGATGTGGCGGAACGGCGCGAGGAAGGTCGTGCGGTGCCCGGCGATCAGCGTCGTCGCGGGCCCGCCCGGGAAGCGCGTTCCCGAGAAGATGCCGGGGCCGCCTTCGAGGTCGCTGGTATCGGTCCCGTTGACGACTACGAAGTTCGCGCCGATGCGCGGGATCACGATCCGCCCGACGGCGCCGCCGTTCTTCGTTTCGTGTTCGAGCGCAGCGGCCAGGTAGGCGATGCGGCTGCGCTGGTCGGCGATGCCGGCGAGCGCGCGCCGCTCAGCTGCGCCCGGGTTGCCCGCGGCTGCTTCGACGTGACGCAGGTCGCCGCCGAGCCGGTCCTGGCGCAGTTTCGCGACCAGCG
>DASWSH010000084.1:0-12843 GCA_036402735.1 Solirubrobacteraceae bacterium
CCGCAGGGAATCGAGATCGCCGGTATCCCCGCCAGCGACATCGGCACCGTGCAGTAGTCGTTGAGATACATCGAGAGCGGGTCGCCCGTCTTCTCGCCGAGCGCGAACGCAACCGTCGGCGCCGTCGGCGTGACGACGAAGTCGATGCGCTCGAAGGCGGCCGCGAAGTCCTGCGCGATCTTCGTGCGCACGCGCTGCGCGCGTCCGTAGTAGGCCTCGTAGTAGCCCGAGGACAGCGCGTAGGTACCGAGCATGATGCGCCGCTTGACCTCGGCGCCGAAGCCGTCGTGGCGTGTGCGCGTGTACATGTCGGTCAGGTCGCGCGGGTCCGGCGCGCGCATGCCGTAGCGCACGCCGTCGAAGCGGGCGAGGTTCGAGGAGGCCTCCGCCGGCGCGAGCACGTAGTACGCCGAAAGCGCGTGCGGCGCGTGCGGCAACGCGATCTGCTCGATCTCCGCGCCGAGGCCGCTCGCGACCTCCAGCGCCGCGCGGAAGCGCTCGAGCACCCCCGCTTCGATCCCCTCTCCCGTCAGCTCCTCGGGAACGCCGAGGCGCACGCCGTCGAGGCGCTCCGCCGAGGGCAGCTCTATCTCCCCAGGGAAGCTCAGCGATGTCGCATCGCACGGGTCCTGGCCGGTCATCGCGCGCAGCATCAGTGCCGAGTCGCGCACGTCCCGCGTGAGCGGGCCCGCCTGGTCCAGCGAGGACGCGAAGGCGATCATGCCGTAGCGCGAGACCGCGCCGTAGGTGGGTTTGAGGCCCACGATCCCGCACAGCGCGGCCGGCTGGCGAATCGAGCCGCCGGTGTCGGTGCCCAGCGCCCACGGCGCGAGACCCGCCGCGACGGCCGCAGCGCTGCCGCCGGAGGAGCCGCCCGGAACGCGCGTGCGATCCCACGGGTTGAGTACCGGCCCGTACGCCGAGTTCTCATTCGATGAGCCCATCGCGAACTCGTCCTGGTTGGTCTTCGCGAGCAGCGACGCGCCCTGCTGCTGCAGCCGCTGCACGGAGGTGGCGGTGTAGGGCGGCTCGTAGCCCTCGAGGATCCTCGAGCCGGACTGGCTCGGCACGCCCGCCGTGCAGAACAGGTCCTTCACTGCCAGCGGCACACCCCGGAGTGGCCCCTCGGCGGGCTCTGCGCGGCTCTCCGGCGCGACCCACGTGAAGCAGTTGAGGCCCTCGTCACCGGCCGCGCGGTCGGCGGCGGCACGGGCGTGGTACGCGTCGAACAGCTCCGCCGGCGACAGCGCGCCCGCCCTAACCTGCTCCGCGGCCTGCGCAGCGGTCAGCTCGATGATGTCGGACGCGCTCATGCCTGGGGGGAGGGCACGAGGAACCCGTCCTGTTCCACGGCCGGCGCCTGCGCGAGCGCAACCTCTCGCGGCAGGCACTCGCGCGGCTCGTCGGCGCGCAGCGCGCCCGTCACCTCGACGACGTGCGAGGTCGGCTCGACGCCCTCGAGGTCCAGTTCACCGATCCGCGCCACGTGGTCGAGCACCGCCGTCAGCTCGCGCGCCATCGGCTCGATCTCCTCCTCCGCGAGCGCCAGCCGCGCCAGCGCCGCCACGTGCAGAACCTCCTCGCGCCCGATCACAGTGGCGCGCATTCTAGGGGCGCACGTCGGCGCCGTCGCGCGGGCCGGGGCTCGGGGGCGGGGGCCGGGCTCAGGGCGCAAGCCGGACTGCCCGGGTGCGGGCCGGGGCTCAGGGGCGCGGCCGCGGCTGCGGGTTTGCCGCGCGGTAGCGCGACGGGCGTTCGTCGCGCAGCACCTGCCATGCGCCCGTGAAGATCAGCAGCGTGCCGGCCAGCGCCAGCCACGGGCCGATGCACAGCGAGCTGGCGTTTTCAGGCCGCTCGAGCAGCCGCACGATCGCCGCGATCACGCCCGCCAGGCCCAGCAGCACGCACCACACCGCGCTCGCAACCGCCAGCGCCGGGCCCTCGCGCTCGGTCAGCGCCGCGACGAGCATCGTCAGCGCGGCGGCCAGCGCGGCGAGCAGCAGCGCCGCGGCGGGCCCGAACGTGTCCCAGAAGTCGCGGTTGCCGGCCGCGGTTTCATACCAGGGCTGGGTCAGCGAGACGATCAGCAGCACCGCACCGCACAGGCCCGCCAGCTCGCCCAGTCGCATCTTCGAGAGCACAGGCAGACGGCTCACCGCAGCACCGGCTGCTGCGCCTGCAGGCGAGCTGCCTGCACCGTGTTCCGCAGCAGCATCGCGACCGTCATCGGCCCGACGCCGCCGGGCACCGGCGTGATCGCGCTCGCCAGCTCGCGCACCGCCTCGTGGTCCACGTCGCCGACCAGGCCGCTCTTGTTGCCGGCCTGCTCGGGCGTCAGGCGGTTCATGCCCACGTCGATCACGACGGCGCCCGCTTTGACGTGCTCGGCGCCGATCGTCCTCGGCCGGCCGATTGCTGCGATCAGCACGTCGGCGCGGGAGCAGACGGCGGCGAGGTCGCGCGTACGCGAATGGCAGGTGGTGACGGTCGCATTGGCGGCGAGCAGCAGCTGCGCCATCGGCTTGCCGAACAGGTTCGAGCGGCCCACGACCACGGCCTCCGCGCCCTCCAGCTCCACACCCGCATTCTGCAGCAGCACCATCACGCCGGCCGGCGTGCACGGGCGCAGGCCCGGCAGGCCGAGTGCCAGGCGACCGGCGTTGATCGGCGTGAGGCCGTCGACATCCTTGTCGGGCACGATCATGTTCGTCAGCGACGGCCCGTCGAGATGCGCCGGCACGGGCAGCTGCAGCAGGATGCCGCTGACCGCCCCGTCGTCGTTGAGCGCTTCGAGCTCCGCCGCCACCTGCTCGGCGCCGGCATCGGCCGGCAGGCGCCGGTCGAACGGCACGATCCCGACCTCGGTGCTCGCGCGCTGCTTGCCGCCGACGTACACCGCCGAGGCCGGGTCCTCGCCCACCAGCACCGTCGCGAGCCCGGGCGCCCGGCCGTGCTCGGCGGCGAAGCGCGACACGTCCGCGGCGACCTCGGCACGCACGCTCGCCGCAACCGCCTTGCCGTCGATCAGTCGCGCAGTCATGACCCTGATGCTATGCCAGCGGCGCGGTGCGGCAGCGCGCGACTCAACGGCGGGTGACGGGTGCGTACTCCGCCATCAGCTTGCGCTCCGAGCCGTCGCCGGCGAAGCGCACCACGATCACGCCGTCCGCCTCGACGCCGGTGACGACGCCCTCGCCGAACGCCGCGTGTACGACGTCATCGCCGAGGCGGAACGACAGCGCGGGCGCGCCGGCGCGCTCGCCACCGAGGCGGGTGCTCTCCGCGCGGGGCGAGCTCCAGCTCGTGTCGCCAGCGGCTGGCGGGCGCCAGCTCTCCCGGCGCGAGGTGGCCGGCACGAAGCCGCCTGAGCGGGGCTCCAAGACGCCGGCACGGAAGCCGCCGCCTTCGTCGGGCTGTTCGGTCAGCTCGCCGGGGATCTCCGAGAGGAAGCGGCTCGGCATGCCGTACGTCTGCGCGCCGAACACCGCGCGGCGGCGCGCGTAGGTCAGGTACAGCTGGCGCATCGCGCGCGTCACGCCGACGTAGAACAGCCGCCGCTCCTCCTCCAGGCCGCCCTCGTCGATGGCGCGCGAGTGAGGGAACACGCCCTCCTCGCATCCGGCGATGAACACCGTCGGGTACTCGAGACCCTTCGCGTTGTGCAGCGTCATCAGCGTCACGAGGCCCTCGTCGTCGGCACGCGTGTCGGCGTCGGCGACAAGCGCGATCTCCTGCAGGAACACTTCCAGCGTGCCGTCGCCATCGGCCGCAGCTGCGTCGAACTCGCGGCCGACCTCGACGAGCTGCTCGAGGTTCTCGATCCTGCCCTGTGCCTCGATCGTGCGCTCCGCCTCGAGCGCCTCGACGTAGCCGCTCTGCGCGAGCAGCGCCTCGAGCAGCTCGGGGATCGGCGCGCCTTCTCCGGATCCCTCAGGCGCGCCGCTCATGCCCGCCAGCTCGCGCAGCTCGGACATCGTGCCCATGAATCGCTCGAAAGCCTTCACGGCGGCCGTGCCGAGGCCCGGCACCTCGCGCGGCGCGGCCGCGGCGTCCCATACCGAGATGTCGAGGGCGGTGGCATGCGAGATCACGCGCGCCAGGGAGGTCTGCCCGATGCCGCGTCTCGGGCTGTTGGCTATGCGCGTGAAGCTGACCACGTCGTAGGGGTTGGCGATCAGCGACAGGTAGGCGATCGCGTCCTTGATCTCGGCGCGCTCGTAGAACTTGGTGCCGCCGATCACCTGGTAGGCGATCTCCCTGCGCACGAGCGTGTCCTCGATCACGCGAGACATCGCGTTCGTGCGGTACAGCACCGCGATCTCCGAGCGCGAGGCGCCCTCGTCGATCAGCCGCTCGATCTCGCCGACCACGAAGCGCGCCTCGGCGTGCTCGTCCTGCAGCGCGCGCAGCTGGATCTTCTCGCCCGTTCCCAGTTCGCTCCACAGCCGCTTGGCGATGCCGCCGCGGTTGTTGGCGATCACGGCGTTCGCTGCAGAGAGGATCGTCTCGGTCGAGCGGTAGTTCTGCTCCAGCTTCACCACGCGCGCGTCCGGGAAGTCGTCCTGGAACTCGAGGATGTTGCGGATGTCGGCCTGGCGGAAGCTGTAGATCGACTGCGCGTCGTCGCCCACGACCGCGAGGTTGCGATGACCTGGGATCGCCGTGCGCTCGCCGCGAGCGGGTGGCTTGCCGCCGCCGACGAGCAGCTGCAGCATGCGGTACTGCGCGTGGTTGGTGTCCTGGTACTCGTCGACGAGCACGTGGCGGAACGTGTCGGCGTAGCGCTCGCGCACCTCCTCGTAGAGCTCGAGCAGGTTGACGGTCCGGAACAGCAGGTCGTCGAAGTCCATCGCGTTCATGCGCTGCATGTCGCGTTCGTAGGACTCGTAAACCTCGGCGATCATCTCCTCGAACGGCGAGCCGGCCGTCTCGCGGTAGGCGCCCGCGTCGAGCAGCTTGTTCTTCGCGGCGGAGATCTGGTTCTGGATCACGGCCGGCGTGAAGCGCTTCGGGTCGACGCCGAGCGCGTCCGCGCAGCGCTTGGTCAGCCGCCTGGAGTCCGCCTGGTCGTAGATCGTGAACTGGCGCGTGTAGCCGAGCCGCTGCGCCTCCGCGCGCAGGATCCGCGCGCACGCCGCGTGGAAGGTCATCAGCCACATCCCGCGCGTGCCGTGTCCGAGCAGCCGCTCCACGCGCTCGCGCATCTCGCCGGCGGCCTTGTTCGTGAACGTGATCGCGAGTATCTCGCTCGGCTGCACCTGGTCGGTGTAGATCAGATAGGCGACGCGATGCGTGAGCACGCGCGTCTTGCCGCTGCCCGCGCCCGCGAGGATCAGCAGCGGACCCTCGCCGTGCGTGACGGCCTCTCGCTGGGGCTCGTTGAGCCCCTCGAGCAGCTCCTGTATGTGCTCCGCATGCGGGTTCGCGACCATCGAGAACCAGCATAGATGCGGGTGCGGCGCGCTATCCCCCCGCTGGGTTGGGCCCGCGCACGCTGCGCAGCGGCCGCACCTCGGCGACCTGCTGCTCGCCGTCGGAGAGCTCCGCGAGCTGCCGTTCGAGCGTCACGATGCGGGCCGACAGCGCCTGGATCGCCTCGGCGATCGGGTCAGGCAGGTGGATCCAGTCCGCATCGGGTCCCTCGACGCGGCGCCCGTCGACACGCACCGGGTGGCCGGGGTTGCCCACGACCGTGGAGTTCGGCGGCACGTCGGTGATGACGACGCTGTTCGCGCCGATCTTCGCGCCGTGTCCGATCGTGATCGGGCCGAGCAGCTTCGCGCCGGAGCCGATCGTGACGTTGTCCTGCACCGTCGGATGGCGCTTGCCGGTGGCGAAGCCCGTGCCGCCGAGCGTCACGCCCTGGTAGAGGGTGACGTCGTTTCCGATCTCGGCGGTCTCGCCGATCACGACGCCGGCGCCATGGTCGATGAACAGCCCGTCGCCGATCTTCGCCGACGGGTGGATCTCGATTCCGGTGAAAACGCGCACGATCAGCGCGATCAGGCGCGGCAGCACCGGCACGCCGGACAGCTGAAGCGCATGCGCCACGCGGTAGCCGAGCAACGCGTGGATTCCCGGCCATGCGACGAGGATCTCGCCGCGCGCGACGCCGCGCGCGGCCGGGTCGCGCTCACGCGCGGCGCGAACGTCCCGACGGACCTCTTTCGCGACCCCCGCGAACGCCTCGAATCCGGGCATGCGAACAGCGTAGCGAGCATCCTTGCGCGCGCAAGCACTGCGGGGTGACGTGCGTCACGGTGCGAAGAAGGGCTGCGAGATGTAGCGCTCGCCGGAGTCGGGCATGATCACGACGATGCGCGCGTCCTTGGACTCCGGGCGCGCCGCGAGCCGGCCGGCCGCCACGAGCGCCGCGCCGCACGAGATGCCGGCGAGCACGCCGCAGCGCCTGGCGCAGTCCCAGGCGGCGTGGATCGCGTCGTCGTCGCTGACGGTGATCACCTCGTCGATCAGCTCGCGGTTCAGCACGGGCGGCACGAAGCCGGCGCCGATGCCCTGGATGCGGTGCGGCCCGAGCTGACCGCCGGAGAGCACGGCGGAGCCGCTCGGCTCGACCGCGACGACCCTCAGCTTCGGGTTGACGTGCTCGCGCAGGTACTCGCCGACGCCCGTGATCGTGCCGCCGGTGCCGACGCCCGCGACCAGCACGTCGACATCCTCGTCGAGCGCAGCGGCGATCTCGGGACCGGTGGTCCTGCGGTGTATCTCGGGGTTGGCCGGGTTCGTGAACTGGTCGGGCAGGAACACGTCGTCGTCCTTCGCCATCGCTCGCGCGGCCGCGACGGCCTCGCTCATGCCGCCGAGCGACTCGGTGATCTCGACGCGCGCGCCATACATCCGCACCAGGCTCTCGCGCTCGCGGCTCATGCCCTGGGGCAGCGTCAGCACCAGGTCATAGCCCTTCGCGGCGCACACGAAAGCGAGCGCGATGCCGGTGTTGCCGCTGGTCGCCTCGACGATCGTGGTGCGGCCGGGCTCGATGCGTCCCTCGACCTCGGCGGCCTCGATCATCGCCACGCCGATCCTGTCCTTCACGCTGCCGCCAGGGTTGAACGCCTCGAGCTTCGCGAACAGCCGCGCGCCGGGCGCCGGCGAATCGAGCATCGCAGCCAGCTCCACGATCGGCGTGCGTCCGACCAGCTCGGCAATGTTGATCGGGATTCGGGACATCCCGTCCGACAATAGTCGAGTGAGATCGCGTCGAGCGATCGCGCCGTTTCAGTGCTCCTCAGGTGAGCGGCTTGGACATGACCACGTGCGGGCCGATCTCGTCGAGCTCGAACACCTCCCCCTGCGCGCTCCATCCAGCACGCTCATAGAAGCCGCGCGCGGGCAGCCGCGCGTTGCACCACAGACGACGGCCGCCGTACGCGAGGGCGTGCTCCTCGCAACGCGCCAGCAGCGCCGCGCCGATGCCGCGGCGGCGGCGGCCGGGCGCGGTGGCCATGCCGCGCACCCGCCAGTCCCCGTCGGCCGCCTCGCGCGGGTGCGGGTCACGCAGCACGGTTGCGATGCCGATGACCTCGTCGAGCTGCCCGTCCTCGAGCGCCACCAGGTGCAGCGTCTCGCGCGCGTCGTCGCCCGCGTAGACGAGCAGCTCCGGCGGCTGACCGGGCCGCAGGATCGCAGCGCGCATCGGCCGCACTCGCGCGGCGGGCACGGCGATCGTCTCGATCACCGCTCCAGCTCTTGCTGGCTGACGGGGATGCGCACACGGAACACGGTCCTGCCGGGCTCCTCGAGCAGGGCGAGGCTGCCGTTGTGGCGGTCCGTGACGATGCGACGAGCGGTGTCGAGGCCGAGGCCCGTGCCGCGGCCGACCTCCTTGGTGGTGAAGAACGGCTCGAACAGCCGCTCGCGCATCTCCTCCGGCACGCCCGGCCCGTCATCGCCGATGTCGACCTCCACGCAGGCGCCGTCGCGACGCGCCGAGATCGTGATCGTGCCCTCATCGCCGAGCGCATCGATCGCGTTGTCGAGCAGGTTCGTCCACACCTGGTTGAGCTCGGCGCCGTAGGCCTGGAAGCGCGGCAGGTCGGGCGCGTAGTCGCGCACCACCTCGATCGAGGTGTGCCTGAGCTTGTGGCCGAGGATCGTCAGCGTCGTCTCGATGCCCTCCTTCAGGTCGACCTCGACCAGGCCGCCGCGATCCATGTAGGCGTACGTCTTCACCGCTCCGACGAGTTTGCTCATGCGCTCCGTCGACTCCGACAGCTCCGCGGCCAGCTCGCGTGCGAGCAGCGAGGCGGCGATCCAGCGTACGGCCGCGTCCGTGGCGGGGCCGGCAAGCGTGGCCAGGCGCTGCAGCAGCTCTCCATCGACACCTGCCTGGGCGAGCGGCTCGGCGATGCGGAAGGCCTCCTGCACGCCGAGCTGCTCGAGCGCGTCGCCGATCTCGTCTTCGGCGTCGGCCAGCTCCACGCGCGAGGCGGCTGCCCGGCTGCGGCAGGACGCGACGACCTGCCGCTGGATCGCGACGAGCTGCTCGGCCTCCTCGCGCGAGATGCCGGCTTCCACGAACAGCCCGATCGTCGAGCCCAGCACCTCGAGCGCTTCGGCGAGCTCCGCCGAGGCGCGCTTGGCCGCGGCGGCGGGGTTGTTCAGCTCGTGCGCCAGCCCCGCGGCCATCGTGCCGAGCGACTCGAGGCGCTCGCGATTCTGCTCGATCGCGGTGATGCGACCGACGACGGGCCGCACGCGCGCGAGCACCGTCTGCATGATCGCGCGGTTTTCGACGGCGAGCTCGACGAACTGCTGCGGATCGATCGCGGCGATGCGCAGATCGGTCTTGGCCTGTATGCCGACGCCCATCGGCGAGCCGGTGAGTGCCGCGATCGCGCCCATCCAGGTCGGCGCGGCGTGATCGCCCGACGGCTCGAGGCGACCGGCGACGTCCCTGAACGTCTCGGCGGTGCCGTCGAGCAGGAGGTAGACACCGTGTTCGATCGATCCATCCTCGGCGAGCGGCTCGCCGGCGCGGACCATCTCGCCGGCTTTGAACACGTGCACCTCGGCGTGTGCGGCGATCTGCGCGAGGCGCGCGCCATCGAGTCCGTCGAACAGGTCGATGCGGCGGAGCTCCTCGACGTCCGGCGCGCTCATGCGCTGCCCAGGTATTCGTGGATCAGCGACACCGCCATCGATCCCTCGCCGACGGCGCTTGCGACGCGCTTGATCGAGCGCGCGCGCACGTCGCCGGCGACGAACACGCCCGGCACGCTGGTCTCGAGCACGTAGGGCTCTCGCACCAGCGGCCAGCCGTTCTCGCGCACCTCGGTGCCGGACAGGATGAAGCCACGCTCGTCTCGCGCGAGCACGCCGTCGAGCCAGTCGGTGCGCGGGGCGGCGCCGATGAAGATGAAGCAGGCGTCGACGTCTTCCTCGGTTTCGCTGCCGTCCGAGTCGCGGATGCGCAGCCGCTTGAGGCGGCCGTCCTCGCCGATCGCCGCGACGGCCTCCGAGCCGGGGCGCACCTCGACATTGGCGAGCGTCGCGAGCTGCTCGATCAGGTAGTGCGACATCGAGCGCTCCAGCGAGCCACCGCGCACGAGCATCGTGACGCGGCTGGCGTAGCCGCTGAAGTACACGGCTGCCTGGCCGGCGGAGTTGGCGCCACCGATCACGACCACGTGCTGATCGGCGCACGAGCGGGCCTCGGTGAGCGCGGCGCCGTAGTAGACGCCGGCGCCGGTCAGCTCGTCGAACCCGGGCGAGGGCATGCGGCGATATGACACGCCGGACGCTACGACCACGCAGTTCGCGCTCAGCTCGCCGCCGCCGCTCAACTCGACGAAGCGCCCTGCGCCCTCGACACGCAGGCCGACGGCGTCGTTGATCGTCAGCAGCTCGGCGCCGAGGCGCCGAGCCTGATCGGTCGCGCGCCGCGCCAGATCGGAGCCGGACAGTCCCGCGGGGAAGCCCAGGTAGTTCTCGATGCGACTCGATTGACCCGCCTGCCCGCCGGGCGCCTCGCGCTCGACCAGCACCGTGCGCAGGCCCTCCGATGCGCCGTACACGGCCGCCGCCAGGCCGGCGGGGCCGCCGCCGACGATCACGAGGTCGTAGTGCTCTGCAGCGGGCTGCACGGCCACGCCGAGCCGCTCCGCCAGCTCCAGCACGGTGGGGCGCTCGAGCACGCTGCCGTCTTCCAGCAGCGTGACCGGCAGGCGGTCCTCGTCGACCCCCGCGATCGCGATCAGCTCGCGCGCTTCGGCGTCGCGCTCGACATCCAGCCAGCGCGCCGGCACGCGATTGCGGGCGAGGAAGTCGCGCAGGTCATGCGTGTCGCGCGAGAAGCGGTGGCCGATCACGCGCACGCCGCCCGTTTCCATCGCGGTGCCCGCCTCCCAGGTCGTGAGCAGGTCCTCGACGACGGGATACAGCTGCTCCTCGGGAGGGTCCCAGGGCTTCAGCAGGTAGTAGTCGAGGGAGACCTCGTTGATCGCTGCGATCGCGGCCTGGGTGTCGGCGTACGCGGTGAGCAGCACGCGCTTGGCCTCCGGATAGACCGAGCGCGCCTTCAGCAGGTAGTCGGTTCCGTCCATGCCGGGCATGCGCTGGTCGGCGACCAGCATCGCGACCGCGTCGCCGCGCGCGCGCAGCTCCTCGAGCACCTCCAGCCCCTCCGCTCCGGATCCTGCGCGCAGCACGCGGAAGCGCTCGCCGAAGCCGCGCCGCAGGTCGCGCGCGACGGCCGCCAGCACGACCGGCTCGTCATCGACGGCGAGAATCGCGGGGCGTCGCTCCGGCACGTCCGCTCAGCTGAGCATCGGGGACGGAGGGATGCGCGTCGTTCCGGTGATCTGCGGGATGCGCAGCGCGACCTCGTCCAGGAAGCACCAGGACCAGGTCTCGCCGGGCTCGAGCGATCGGATCAGCGGGTGCTCGCTGCCGGCCGCGTGAGCGCGAGCGTGTTTGTTCGGCGAGTCATCGCAGCAGCCGACGTGCGCACACTCCAGGCAGATACGCAGGTGCATCCACACACCGCCTTCGCGCAGGCAGTCCTCGCAGCCGGCGGTGCTCTCCGGAAGCTCGGTCACCGTGATCGTGTCGAGATGCGAGCAACCGTCCATGTCACCAGCATGACACGCGGCACAAGTGCAGGCTCGCGGCGGCCGCCTCGTGTGCGCGAGCAGCTACGATCGGACGCGGGGAAGGAAGTCCCCACGGAGAGGGAGCACGAGGGTAGTCTCGGCGCCCAGCGCACAGCCATCAGGCCCGACGGGCGCGGACGCCGAGACGACGCTGACTCGCGCCAGCTCGAGCGAAGCCCTAATCTTCCTGTCAAGCCCGTCCCTGGAGGGGGGGGAACTCGGTTAGGGAGGACGTAGCATGAGACGAACCATGGGGGCCGCGACGGCCTGCGCCGTCGCCGTCATTTGCCTTGCCGCTGCCGGCCAGGCCTGGGGCGCGAGCAAGACGGTCTGCAAGATGGGCAATTGCCAGTTCAACACGATCCAGGCGGCGATCAACGCCGCCTCGCCGGGCGCCACGATCACGATCGGGGCGGGCACCTACGAAGAGAACGTGCTGATCAACAAGTCGTTGACGCTGGAAGGCTATGGCAAGAAGACCGTGGTCGAGCCTGCAGTCTCCAACCCGGCCTGCGCGGGCGGCTCGCTGTGTGGCGGCACCGCCAGCAACATCATCCTGGTGGAAGCCGACAACGTCACGATCAACAACCTGGTCTTGGAGGGCGACAACCCCAACCTGACCAGCGGCACCGTCGTCGGCGGCAAGGACATCGACGCGCGCAACGGGATCATCACGAACCACGAAGCGCCCGGCGGTTTCTTCACGGGCCTGACCGTGTCGAAGGTGCACGTTTCCGATGTCTACCTGCGCGGCATCTACGAGTCCGCGAAAGGCGCGTTCAACTTCAACCACGACCTGATCACGAACGTGCGCGGCAGCGAAGCCTCGATCGGCATGTTCTCCTTCGAAGCAGCGGGTGAATACGTCGACAACAAGGTGACCCTGACCAACGACGCGATCTCGGCGAACTGGTCGAAGGGCAGCAAGTTCATCGGCAACAAGATCACGCAGTCGGCGAGCGGCATCCACACCGACAACAACGGCGGCTCCGGCGGCGTGGCGGACACGATCGAAGGCAACAAGGTCAGCGAATGCACGACCAACGGCTACGGCGTGTGGGTCTTCGCCCCCTACGTCGATGCGACGCTGAAGGGCAACAAGGTCAAGGGTTGTGCGGTCGGCCTCGCGGCGTTCGGCTCCCAGGTCTCCGGCCAAGGGCCGACGTTCATCGAAAACGCGGTGGACGGCACGGGCGCGACCACGAGCGAACCGCCGACGGTGGGCGCCTACATCACGACCGACCTGCTCGGGTTCGGTTTCGGCGACGTCACCGCAACGCTGACGAGCAACAAGATCGGCAACTTCGGCGAGGGCGTGTTCGTGACGCAGAGCCCGGGCGGCCAGGCGAACGTGACCGCCCATAAAAACATCATCCACGGCAACGGCCACGGCGCCACCGGCGAAGCGGGCACGAGCGTGGAAGCGCAGGAAAACTGGTGGGGTTGTCCGCAGGGGCCCGGGGTTGGGGCACGGTGCGACAAAGCGTCGGGGACCGTGAACTTCACGCCTTGGCTGACGGCTAAACCCTGATCGAGTGAGCTTTCCGGCGGCGGGGGGTGGGTTCCTCCGTCGTTGGATTGCTTTGTCCGGGGCGTTTCACGTCGAGTGGCCCCTCGCCGGGGGCACTCCGCGCGGGGGTTTGGCGCGAGCGGGGTTCACTCAGCGTTAGTGGGTGGATGCTTTGGCCTGGCTGGTCGGCTTGGCGCGGATGCTTGGCCGGGCTGGTCG
>DASWSH010000085.1:0-38170 GCA_036402735.1 Solirubrobacteraceae bacterium
ACGTTCGTGCTGCACGATTGGGGCGGGCCGATCGGCCTGCGGCTCGCCGTCGAGCACCCCGACCGGATCGAGCGCATGGTGATCATGGACACCGGGCTCTTCACCGGCCACCAGCACATGAGCGACGCGTGGAAGATGTTCCGCGACTTCGTCGAGCGCACCGAGGACCTTCCCGTCGGGATGCTGGTGCGGCGCGCGTGCAAGAACGACCCGGGCGACGAGGTCGCGGCCGCGTACGAGGCGCCCTATCCCGACCCCCGGAGCAAGGCCGGCGCGCGCGCCTTTCCACTGCTGATCCCGCGCGAGCCGGAGGCGCCGGGAGCCGCGGCTGGGCAGCGCGTGCTAGAGGCGCTCAAGCAGGACAGCCGCCCCGCCCTGATGCTGTGGGCGGACGCCGATCCGGTCCTGCCGCTGCAGACGGGCGAGCGCTTCGCCGAGGCGCTCGGCATGCCGCCTCCGCGCACGATCCCCGACGCGAGCCACTTCCTGCAGGAGGACCAGGGCCCGCTGATCGGCAGCCTGATCGCGGACTGGCTGAGCGCCGGCGGCTGACGCCTGCCCGCCGCGCCGCGCCGCGCCGCGCCGGGCGGCCGGGGCCGTCCGCCGCCGCGCCGGCGAGGACGCTCAGTCCTCGCTCGACGGCGTCAGCTGCACCGGCTCGGCAGCGGGCTCGAGGCCCGGGTCCGACCGCGATGCGCGCAGCTCGTAGTCGCGGCGGCGGTTGAGGTCGGCGCCGGCCAGCACGCGGTCGGCCTTCATCGCACGAGCCATGCCCTCGGCGAGCGAGCGCGGCAGCACCGCGCCGAGCACGCTGTTGCGCTTCGCGGACTTCGGCACCCACACGTCGACGATCGCGAGCTGCAGCGCCTCGACGATCGCGTCGGCGACCTGGAAGGGCTCGAGGTTGCTCATGCCGCGCGCCTCCGCGAGGCCCGCGCCCAGCTCCGTGTTGACGACGAACGGCATCACGTAGCTGACGTCGATGTGCGCGCCCATCAGGCGCAGCTCGCCGCGGATCGCCTCGCTCAGGCCGACGACGGCGTGCTTGGTCGCGGAGTAGGTGGCGCCGCCGGGCGCGCCGAACTTGCCGGCCTGCGAGGAGATGTTCACGATGTGGCCGCGGTCGCGAGGCAGCATGCGCTCCAGCGCCAGCTTGCAGCCGAGGATCACGCCGTGCAGGTTGATGTCGATCATGCGCCGCGCGGTGAGGTCGTCCTCGTCGATGAAGCGGCCGACCTGCATGATGCCGGCGTTGTTGACGAGCACGTCCACGGGGCCGAGCTGCTGTTCGGCTGCGTCGAGGAAGGCGGCGAAGGAGTCGCGCTGCGTCACGTCGAGCGGCAGTGCGATCGCGCTCTGGCCGAGCTCCTCGGCGGTGGTGCGCGCGCTCTGCTCGTCGAGGTCGCCGATCGCCACCTTCATGCCCTGGCCCATCAGCGCCTGCGCTGTGGCGCGCCCGATCCCGCGCGCGGCGCCGGTGACCGCCGCGACCTGGCCGGCGAGGATGCGGGGCTGCTTGGCCATCTGGTCCGTCCTCCTGTCGATGAGAAGATTCGGCCGGCGCTCGATGCCGTCCCTGAGGGCTTCGCTGCTCAGGGAAGCAAACCACAGGACCGTCGCTGACGGCGCGGCAGTCGGTAGTAGGGTGCCCTCATGCCCCACTTCAAGCTCGACGGGCAGCGCTTGGCCTACACCGAATTCGCGCCCCCGCCGGGCTCGGGACGCGATCGGCGCGTCGTGATCCTGCTGCACGGGCTGCTGCTCTCCCAGCTGATGCACGAGTCGCTGGCGGAAGACCTGGCGGCGCGCGGCAACCGGGTGCTCACGCTCGACCTGCTGGGCCACGGCGCCTCAGACCGGCCGCGCGACATGTGGCGCTACTCGATGTCTGCATACGGGCGCCAGGTGGTGGCGTTGATGGACCATCTGGAGATCGACCAGGCGGTCGTGATGGGCACCTCGCTCGGCGCCAACGCGGCGCTGGAGATCGCCTCGAGCGACCCGCAGCGCCTGCGCGGCCTCGTGATCGAGATGCCCGTGCTCGACAACGGCCTGCTCGGCAGCGCGCTGGCATTCACGCCGCTGCTGGTGGCGCTGACGTTCGGCGAGCCGGTGATGAAGGCGGTGGCGCGCGTGGCGCGAGCCGTGCCGCGGGGGCTGCTGCCGCGCTACGGCAACGTGATGCTCGACGTCGTGCGCCAGGAACCGGGCCCGAGCGGAGCGCTGATGCAGGGGCTGTTCTTCGGGCGCATCGCGCCGCCGCGCGCCGAGCGGCGCACGTTCACGGTGCCGGCGCTCGTGCTCGGCCACACGCGTGATCCGGTGCATCCCTTCTCCGACGCCGGCATGCTCGCGCGGGAGATGCCCAACGCGCGCTTGATCGAAGCGGACTCGCTGGTCGAGCTGCGCACGTCGCCGGATCGCCTGACGGGGGAGATAGCCGCTTTTTTGGATGAGATGTGGATGCCGCGACGGGCTCGCGGCGGAGCGTCACGCCGGGCGTCGGGGGCGCGCCGGAGCGGCGGAGCGGCCGGCAGCGCCGCGAAGTCGCGCTAGCCGGCCGGCGCGAACAGTTCGAGTTCGTCGATCGTGACGTGACCGGGCGCTTCCGCGGTGCCGATCGCGGACGGCGGCGCGGCGCTGATCCAGACGACGACGAAGCGGAAGGAGCGCTTCGGCTTGAGCAGCCCGATGCTCGCGTGGCGCTTGTGCAGCTTCAGGGAATGGCTGATCGGCACCCACGCGGGGTCCGTGATCGAGCTTGGAGGCGTGGAGGCGGCAGAGCCGTAGACCTGCACGTTCATGCCGGGCGTGGTGGTGATCAGCTTGGCCGTGCTGAGCTTGTGGGGGCTCTTGAGGTCGATCAGCAGCCCCTCGGCGAGCTTCGGCGCGGTCGCCGGGTTGACCTGGGCGGTCCAGCCCGTCGATCCGTCGCCGTCGATCGTGAGACTCGGGTCGCCGAAGCCGGAGGCGGGATAGTCGTAGGGGTTGTAGGTGCTGGCGGCGTTCGTGTCGAGCAGGATCGGTTCGCGCTGTTTTTCGCCGCTGCTGCCGCCCGAGTTGGAGTTGCCGGCGCCCGCCGTTCCTTCGCTGCCGGGCGTGGTGGGCGTGGTGGGAACCGGCGCGGTGGTCGTGGGCGTGGCCGCTTTGAGCGGGATCGTCGGCGCTTTCGAGATCGCCGGCGGCGCGGTGGTGGACGGCGTGCTGAAGGTCTGCGGTGGCGTCGCGGCCGGCGGCGTCGCGGCGGGCGGCACGGCCTGTGCGACCGTCGTGGTGCGCACGGGCGCGCGGCGCGGATGTTTGCTCAGCGCCGCCCAGCCGGCGGCGGCCGCGCCGAGCACGAGCAGCGTGGTGGCGAGCGCGATCACAGCAACCCCGCGCCAGCGGGCGCCGCCGACGCTGCCGCGCGCAGCGGTGCCGCAGTTCAGGCACCAGTCCTGGCCGGGCGCCATCGCGGCGCCGCAGTTCGTGCAGGCGGCAGCCGCGGATGGCTGCTGCGGCCCGGGCGCGGGCGGCGCGCCGTCGCCGTCGAGCGGCGGCTGCGGCGGTGCGCCCTCGGGCGTCTGCACCGCGGTGTCCGTGGAGTCGGCTAGCAGCGTGGCCACGAGCTGGAATTCTAGCCCGCGGGCTCCGGGGGTCCGCCGGGAACGATGTCGCGCCCCGTCGGGTGATGCTGCTCGTCGAGCTCCAGCTGCCAGTAGTAGCGCGTGAAGATGGTGCCGGAGCGGAACTCGCCGACGTGCGGCTCCACCGTCTCGCCGGCGGCCATCCTGACGATCAGCTCGGGATAGGTGCGGCCGGGCAGCGCGGCGTATACGGGCGCCGGGAAGGCGCCGCCGAAGCGCGTGTTGACGTCGGTGATGCCGAGCCCGAAGGCGGCATCGCGGAATACCTGCACGGTTGCCGGACCGCGCACGCCGAGCGCCTCGACGACGCGCCGCCCCAGCTCGACCATCTCCGCGTCGTCGAGCACCTGCCCCTTGATCGACTCGCCGCCGCGCGACTGCAGCATCGAGCGCGGGATCGCGTTCAGGCAGCGGCCCTGCAGGTCGCCGAGGCAGTCGATCGAGATCTCGGGACCGTCCATCGCGCGCTGCACCATCGTCGGCTCCTGCACGTAGCGCACGAAGAAGCGCGCCTCCTCCGCGTCGCGCGCCAGGTGGATCGAGCGCGCACCCGAGCCGCGCCGCGGCTTGACCATCACGGGGTAGTCGAGCTGCTCGAGGCCTTCGTCTGGCAGCACGGTTGGCGGAGACGGAAGCCCCAGGCGCGCCAGCAGCAGGTGCGTCTGGAACTTGTCGAAGGTCGCCCGCGCGATCTCCGCGTCGGGCACCATCGCCGGCAACGAACCCTGCTCGCGTGCGCGAGCGAGGATCTCGATGTCGAGATCGGTCAGCGGCAGCACCGCGCCGACGCCGTGCTGCGCGCACAGCTCCGCGAGCGCGGGCACGTAGCCCGGATCGTCCATCGCCGGCACCGCCACGCGCTCGTGCGCGGCGTACTGCGCGGGCGCGAGCGGATCCGGGTCGGCGGCGATCGTGCGCGTCAGCCTCGCGAAGCAGGAGACGATGTCGTAACGCTTGCCTGTGCCTGTGAGCAGGATCGCTGGCGGGCTCACATCTCACCCTCCCAGCCGCCGCCGGGCCCCTTGTAGAGGCCGCCGCCGCCGAGCACGATCGCGAGCGTGCGCCACAGGATGCGCAGGTCCAGCGCGAGCGAGCGGTTCTCGATGTAGTAGAGGTCGAGCTCGATTCGCTGCGACCACGGCAGCGAGGCGCGGCCGTTGACCTGCGCCCAGCCGGTGATGCCGGGCCTGACGTCGAGTCGCCTGCGCTGGCGGTCGCTGTACTGCGCGACCTGCACGGGCAGCGTTGGCCGCGGGCCGATCAGCGTCATCTCGCCGCGCAGCACGTTCACCAGGTTCGGCAGCTCGTCGAGCGACGTGCGCCGCAGCAGCGCTCCCACCCGCGTCACGCGCGGGTCGCCGGCGTCGATGCGCAGGCCTGCGCCGACGTGCTCGGCACCGTCGACCATCGTGCGCAGTTTGAGCGCCTGGAACTCGTGGCCGTGCAGGCCCGAGCGGCGCTGGCGGTAGAGGATCGGGCCGCGGCTCTCCAGGCGGATCGCGACCGCCGCCAGCGCGAGCAGCGGCGAGGCGAGCAGCAGCAGGGTGGCGGACACGGTCACGTCGACGGCGCGGCGGAGCACGGCGGCATTCTGCCAGTGAACGGGAGCGCGATCGGGCGGCGACGCGTCGAGCGCGCGACCGGCCCCGCTCGCCCTCCTATCAGCGTGTGCCCTCGGCGGCCTCCCAGGCGGCGTCGGTCCCATGGCGCAGCCAGTCCCACAGGCCCGCGGCCGGCGAGGCGGTGGTGAGCACGTAGTAGCGGGCCAGCAGCAGCGGGCGCAGCCGCACCGCACCCGCGAGCGCGGCGGCCAACAGCAGCGCGACCTGCACGGCGAGCGTCACGACGTAGACCCAGCTCGCGCCGGCGGCGAGCAGAGCGACGTTGGCGGCGAAGGCGAGCACGTGCAGCGCCGGCGAGGCATAGCGCAGCAGGCGGTGGGAGAGGATCATCAGCGCGTAGCCCGGCGGGTAGCCGCGCGGCGAGAGCATGCCGCCGCGCAGCAGGATCGGCCAGGTGTGGCTCATCATGCGCCGCTTGCGCGCGAACTCTCCGCTGATCGTGGGCACCATCTTCTCGGTCGCGCGCGCCTGCGGTACGTAGACCGCGCGGCGGCCGCGCTTGACGATGTTGAAGGGAAGCGAGAGGTCGTGGCCCATGATCGGGTCGACCACGATGTAGCTCTCGCGCCGCGTCGCGTAGATCGCGCCGTTGCCGGCCGTGATCGAGGAGAGCCGTGACTCGAGCGCGCGCACGGCGAGCTCGTAGCGCCAGTAGACACCCTCTTGGTTCTCGCCGGCGCGGCCGTGCGGGCCCGCTGCGCCCTGCACGAACCGGACCTGACCGCACGCGTAGCCGACGCGCGCATCCTCGAACGCTCCCGCCAGCACGCGCGCCGCGTCGCGCTGCCACAGCGCGTTCGCGTCGGAGAACGCGACGAGCTCGCCGCTCGCGCGCTCGACGGCTGCGTCCTGCGCGCGGATCTTGCCGCCGCGCGGCAGCTCCAGCACGAGATCCGCCCCAGCCGCGCGGGCGCGGTCGGCGGTCGCATCCGTGCAGCCGTCGCAGGCGACGATCAGCTGCAGCAGCTCGCGCGGGTAGTCGAGCGCGAGCGCGTTGTGCACCTTCTGCTCGATCACCGCCTGCTCGTCGTGAGCGGCGACGATCAGCGAGAGCGAGGGCAGCGTTGCACGCGGCCCGGCGGACGGGGACGCGCGACGCGGCAGCACGCTCGCGATCACGGCGAGCGCGAGCGCGTACCCGAGCTGTGCCCACGCGAGCAGGCCCACGCACAGCCAGAAGACGATTTCGAGGATCAGCAACAGGCGGATTCTGGCGGACCGCACGCCGGGTAGACTCGCCACCCATGAGCTACACGATCAAGAACCTGCGCGAGACGGCTGACAGCGCGCCCGGGTTCGGCTTCGGCGAGCGGGGCGAGGCACACTTCGCGCGCGAGGAGCTCGGAGCCGAGCAGACCGGCTTCGCCTACCACGTGCTCCACCCCAACAACCGCATCGCCTTCGGGCACAAGCACGACGAGGCCGAGGAGGTCTACGTGGTGATCTCCGGCAGCGGGCGCATGCGGCTCGACGACGAGGTCGTCGAGGTCTCCGCACTCGACGCGGTGCGTGTCTCGCCCGAGGTCACGCGTGCATGGGAGGCGGGCCCGGAGGGGCTCTCGATGATCGTGTTCGGCGCTCGCCACGAGGGCGACGGCGAACTGCTGCACGATTTCTGGGCCGAGTAGCTAGCCGCGCCGCAGTCGCTCGTACAGCGCCAGCGTGCGGCGGGCGATGCTCGCCCACGAGTACTCGCCGCGCGCCAGCTCTCCGGCGCGGGCGGCGAGCGCATCGCGCGCCGCGCGGTCGGAGAGCAGCTCGCGCAGCGCGCCGTGCAGCGCGGCTGCATCGCCCGCGGGAAAGCTGCGCGCGGCGCCCGTGGCCGCGATCTCCGCAAAGCCGCCCACGTCGCTCAGCAGCAGCGGCTTGCCGAACGCCAGCGCCGTGAAGAGCACGCCCGACTGGTCGATCTCGCGGTAGGGCAGCACGACCACCTCGGCACGGCGGAAGTACGCCGGCAGCTCGGCGTCGCCGATGAAGCGCGCCACGAAGCGCACGTTCGGCGGCGCCGCGGCGCGCAGCGGCGCGATGTCCATGCGCGGCATGCCGGCGATCCACAGCTCCGCGCCCTCGATGCCCCGCCACGCCTCGAGCAGCAGGTCGATGCCCTTGTAAGGGCGCATCAGGCCGAAGCACAGCACGACCGGCAGCTCGGTCTGCAACGGCGCCGGAAGGGGCTCCCGCCCGACCGGCGCGGCGGCGAGGTGCTCGAAGACGCCGTGCGGGATCACGTGTACGCGCTCGGCGTCGACGCCCAGCTCGCCGCTCAGCCGGCGCCGCCCGTGCTCGGAGTGCACGACGATCGCGTCGAAGCGCTCGTAAAGGCGCCGCTGCGCGCGCAGCTGGCCGGCTCGCGGCTCGCGCGGCAGGATGTCGTGCGCGGTCAGCAGCAGCGGCCGGCCGTCCCTCCGAGCGGGAAGCAGCGGTCCGTCGAGCTGCTGCACGGTCAGCCACTGGAAGTGCACGACGTCGGCCGCGCGCGCTGCGCGCCGGTAGCGCAGCATGTCCGGCACGTGCTCGGCGAGCTTCACGGCGCGGCGCAGGCCCGCCCCCCGCACGCGCGTTGCCGCGCGGTAGAACAGCTCGCGCCGCTCGTAGCGCTCCGCGGCGGCCACCGGGCCGTAGGCGAAGTGGCTCGTGAACAGCTCCACCTGCGCGCCCGCCTCGCCGAGAGCTCGCGAGAGCGCATGGTCGTAGGGAGGCGTGAACGCGGACGGATCGACGACGTGGACGCGCACGGGCACGGACAATAGGCGCGCCAGCCACGACAATGCCCGCATGAGCCAGCCGCCGATCGGCGATGCGCCGTCACGCGACGGCGTCGAGATCAGCTACTGCGTGGTCAACACCTCCCAGCGCGAGCTGCTGCTGCGCGGGCTCGACGCGATCGCGCGCGAGCGGGCATCGCTGCCGTTCGCCAGCGAGGTGCTCGTGCTCGACAACGGCTCGCGCGACGGCTCGGCGGATGCCGCGCGCGCTCACAGCACCGTCGAGCAGACGATCGCGCTGCCGCTGCGGCAGGGCAAGGGGCGCAACGACAGCGAGCTGCTGCGCCGCGCGCGCGGGCGCTACGCGCTGCTGCTGAACGAGGACTCCGAGCTGCAGGGCGGCGCGACGCTCGCGCTGTGGCGCGCGCTGCAGGAGCGGCCCGCAGCGGCGCTCGCCGGGGCGCGGCTGCTGCGGCCCGACGGCACGCCGCAGCCGTCCGCATGGCGCTTTCCGACGCCGGCCACGGCGCTCGCCGGCGCGCTGTTCCTGCACCGGCTGCTGACCGTGCAGAGCCGTGGCGAGCGCGTGCGCGAGGTCGACTGGTGCCAGTCCGCCGCGCTGCTCGTGCGCTCAGAGGCCGCGGCGCAGGTCGACTACCTCGACGCGGACTTCTTCGTGTACTCCGACGAGGTCGACTTCGCCCGGCGCCTGCGCGACGCGGGCTGGAGGTGCGTGTACGTGCCGCAGGCGGTCGCGGTCCATCACGAGCAGCTCTCCACCGCCGAGGTGCCCGAGCGGCGCATCGTCGAAATGGCGCGCAACCGCGATCTGTACATGCGCAAGCACCACTCGCTCGCCGCGGCGCTGGCGGTGCGCTGGCTGACCGCCTTCAGCTACGCCGTGCGCGCGCTGCTCGCGCTGGCGCTGCCGGGCCGCGACCCGCGGCGCTTCTGGCGCCACGTGCTCGCCGGCGTCGCGCCCGCACGCGGCGAGGGGCTGCGCGAGGCGGCGGAGCGCTACAACCGCGAAGGCGGCTGAAGGAGCTCGGCCGGCCCGCGGCGAATCGTGCCGCCCGTCAGGGACGCGGGCCTCTCACAGGTCGCGCAGCGGATCCTCCGCATAGGCCTCCACGTCGCCGTGGCGCGCGCGGAACGACGACACGCGGCGGCGCAGCTCCACGAGCAGCGCCGCGACCTGCTCACGCTCGTGCGGGTGGAAGAAGCGCGTCACCAGCAGCAGCACCGGCACGAGCAGGAGCCACGCCGCGCGCGCCAGCAGCCCGCCCGCGCCCGCGTCCGGCAGCAGCAGCTCGCCCGATACCGCCACCGCGGCGAGTATCGCGGCGAGCTGCGCAAGCCGCCGCCATTCGAAGCCGACGCGGAACAGGTTGCGCGTCAGCAGGTACATGACGCTCAGCATCGCGACGTACGCGCCGCACAGCGCGATGCCGGCTCCCGCGATGCCCAGTGCCGCGCCCGAGGCGGGCACGAGCAGCACGAGCAGCGCCACGTTGACGCCCAGGCCGACCAGCGCGGCGGGCAGGTTGCGGCTGGTCACCCGGGCGCGTCCCGCGATCGCGAGGAACACCAGGTAGAGCCCGTAGAGCGCCCAGCCCAGCGCCAGCCACGGAAGCGCGCGGTGGGCGCCGAAATAGCGATGCGCCGCCAGCAGATGCACCATCCAGCGGCCCAGCAACGCGACGCCGCACACGACCACTCCGGTCGCGAGCACGTAGTAGGTGGTCACCACCGAGTAGAGCCGCCCCGCCTCCTCGTCGTCCTCGATCGAGTACGCCAGCGGCGGCCACGCGTACTGAAACCCGCGCACCGCCACGAACACGACCGTCGCGAGCTTTATCGCGACCGCGTAGAGCCCCGCCGACGCGTGCGAGTAGCTGCGGAACAGATAGAAGCGGTCGGCGACCTGCAGCGCGTACACGCTCGCGTCCGCCGGCACCGTCGGCAGGCCGAAGCGCAGCATCGCGCGCAGATCCGCGGGGCGCACCCGCAGGGAGACGCGCCGGCGCAGCGTCCACCACAGCCCGAGCACGACCACAGCCGATGCGCCGAAGTTGCCGAGCAGCAGCCCGCGCGCGCCCTGATGCGCGAACACCACGAGCGCGATCGTGAAGAGGACGGTCATCGTCACGTTGGCGCCGGAGGCGATCACGTACGTGCGCGCTCGTTCGTCCACGCGCAGTTGCGCGTAGGCCATCTCCAGGTTCGTGAACGCCCACAGACCCAGCACCGCGCAGTCGATCAGCAGCGGATCGCGGAAGCTCAGCAGCGCTTCGGAGATGTCCCCCGCGAGCGGCAGCGCAGCCACCGCGGCCAGCGTCGTCGTCCATGCGACCGTCGCCGTGGCGGTGCGGGCGATGCGCGCGCGACGAGCCGGATCGTCATCGTCGAAATAAAAACGAATGAAGGCCTCGCCCACGCCCACGCGCAGCAGGATCGAGGCGAGGATCACCGCCGTCAGCAGCGATTCCGCAGCGCCATACGCCTGCGGGCTCAGATGGTGGGTGTACAGCGGCAGCGTCAGCAGCGCCAGCGCCTTGGCGAGGATGTCGCCGAACTGGTAGGCCGCGCCGGTCGTGACCAGGCGCTTCAGATAGCCGAGCATGCTCAGGCGGCGCCGGGTGCCACGGCGCGCCGTTTCCTCGCCACGTGCTCGTCCGGCGACACCGCGCGCTCCTGCGCCACGCCGCCGCGTGCGAGCGCCAGGCCGATCGCCAGCAGCGCCCACGTGAACGGGTCCTCGAGGAAGTCCGCATACGTCCACGTGTGCAGCACCAGCGCGGCGAAGCAGGCAGCGATCGCGATACGCGGGGGCGAGCGGCCGGCGCGGTCGAACAGCGCGAGCAGCGCCGTCACGATCAGGACGAGATACACGACGAGCCCGATCAGCCCCTGCTCGGCCGCGACCGTGATCGGGATCGTGTGCGATGCGGACGTGGCGTTCTGCTGGCTGGTGCGACTGTGCGCCCTGTACTGCTTTTCGAACGAGCCCGATCCGAACCCCTGCAGGGGTCGGTCCCCGAACAGTTCGAGGCCCCCTTCGATCAGGCTCGCGCGGCCGCTGGTGGCGTTGCTCGTCGAGCCGCCTTTGCCGGTCAGGCCGAAATGCCAGCTCGCCGGCGCCAGCAGCAACACGGCCCCGGCCAGCGCCACCAGCGCACCGACGCCCAGCGACGTACGCCGCAGGCCCCAGCGGTAGGCGGCCAGCACCGCAAGGCCGAGCAGCAGCGCGACGATGCTCGACTGCGAAAAGCTCGTCACGAGACCCGCGAGCAGCCAGGCGAGGATCGCGGCGCCGGCGAGCACGGCGCGCCGCCTGCCCCACAGCACCGCGGTCGTCAACGCGATCATCACCAGCGCCAGGAAGCGCCCGTAGACCGACGGGTCGAAGAACACCGAGTTGACGCGGAAGTAGTTGTCGTACTGGTTCGCCGCCACCACCTTCGGGTTCAGGAAGAGGCTCTTGCGCGCGTACTCCACGAAGCCGACGCCCGCGAACAGAACGGCCAGCACGACCATCACCCCCAGGCAGCGCAGCAGCAGCTCGCGCGTCCAGCGCACGTCGCGAAGCAGCAGGAACATCAGGCCGAACGGGATGTAGAAGAAGGCGAGGTTCTCCGCGGCCTTCGCGCGGTCGTCCGAGTAGATCGCCTGCAGCGCATACAACACGACCGCCGCGAGCAGCGCCAGCTGCGCCCACCGCACTGCCGGGTCCGCCGCCGCGGCTGCCGGGACGCGCTGCGGCGCTGCCGCGGCCGGCGCCGGTCCGCCTGCGCCGGGCGCCGGCGCTCCCGGTGCGGACCGCTGCGCCTCTCCGCGGCGGAACAGGCGCGGCAGCAGCAGCCCGACGATGCCCCCGGCGATCACCAGGTAGAGCGGGACCAGCAGGTTCACGGTCCGTCCATCCGCGGAGATCGGCACCCTGAACGGCAGCGCGAGCACGACCAGCAGCGGAAAGGCCTGTTCGTCGCGACGGAACAGCCACGCGAGCGCTGCGATCACGATCGCCGCCCCTGCCACGATCGCTGCCAGCGCGCCCGCCGACGGCAGCTTCGCCGCGAGCACGATCGCCGTCACGGCGCCCTCAGCGTGAAGCTCTTCGGCGAGTCGACCTGTTTGCCCTTGCGGCGGAGCTCAACCCGGATCCGGTATTCGCCCGGCTGCGCGAGCCGCCCCCTGGTCCTCGGCACGAGGCTCGTCGTGCGGCCGGAGGGCGAGGTCTCCGTCGTGTAACCGTGCGCTTCGCCGCGCCGGCCGTTCCAGCGCAGCGACAGCGTTTTGTAGCGCTGCAGCGGATGGTCGTGCAGCAGCGTCGCGACGGTGTTGCCGTTCGAGTCGATCACCGCCACCGTCACCGGTTCGCTGTCGCCGACGCGGAACGAGATCGCCTCCTCGCGCACATGGCCGCTGGGATACGGCGAGAAGTAGGGCGTCAGCTTGAAGCGCTGCACCGCGGTCGGCGTGTGCTTCAGCCGCTGCGTCACGAAGAATGCGGCGAAGCAGGCCGCGACGAGCAGCGCGAACACGACCCGCGCCAGCGGGTCGGCTCTGCTCAATCCCCGCCGCCCAGCGCGAAGCGCTCGACAGTGTCGGAGCGCAGCCCGAGGCGCAGCGTCTCGAGCGACAGCACATCCGCCGGCGCGATGTTGCCGAGGTTGCACTCCGTGCCGAAATGCTTCAGCAGCCACACCTGCTGGCGGTGCAGCGGCGCGTCGAAGATGATGCGGCGCACGTCGATCGAGTGTGCGATCTCCTCGATCAGCCCGGTGCGCGGTTCGCCGTTCGCGCGGTAGATGCCCGCGGTGCCCGACTCGCGAGCCTCTGCGATCACCTTCCAAGCGCCGGCATCGAGGTCGCGTTCGATCTGTTCCACCCACACGTACGGCGCCATGATGAAGTCGACGTCCTTGCTGCCCACCTCCGCGAAGACCGTGAACTGCTCCTGCGCCAGCCGTTCGATCAGCTCGCGCTTGACCTGCGGCTCGATCTCCAGCGTCCCGTCCGACACCTCGACGTGGCGCAGACCGAGCTCGTGCAGCCAGGAGATCAGCCCGTCCACCCTCCCCTGCCGGATCGCTATCTCCGTCAAGGTGCCGCCCAGCACGACCGGCACGCCGTGCTCTGCATAGCGGCGCAGCTTCGCGTCGAGGTTCGCGCTCACCACCGCCGTGCCCCAGCCGAGCTTGACGATGTCGACGCTACCGCCGGAGACCTCCAGCAGCCCGTCCACCTCCGCGATCGACAGCCCGCGGTCGATCACGTGCGTGATGCCCTGCTCGCGTGGCTTCGCCGAACGCGCCGGTATGTCGAGGAAGCCGGCTATCGGACCGTCAGGCTTTCGCCTTGTCGGCGCCGACGATCACCACCACGCTGGCCTTCCCCGCTAGCACCGACACCGCCTGTTCCTCTGCCTGCACGTGCGTCACGCCCATCGCGCGCGCCACGCCTTCCGCGTCCGCACGGTGGCCGTTCGCATACTCCACGACCGTCACTTCGTTCGCGCCGGGCGGCCGCCCGGCGAGCGCCTGCGCCTGTGAGTAGCCGCCCTGCTGCAGGCTCGCCGAGATGCGGTGCGCCAAGCCCGTCGTTTCCGTTCCGTTCAGCACGCTCAGCGTTGTTTCCGCCGGCGGCGCCGCTTTTGGCGTCGGGGCCGCTTTCGGGTGCTGTTTCGACGAGCTGGACGACGCCGCGGTCGACGTCGTCCCCGCGGGGGTCGTGATCGACACCGACGCCGCGTTCTTGGGACTGCCGCCGCCTTTGGTGAGCAGGATCACCGCCAGCACGATCACGATCAACAGCGCCGCCGCCGCGAGCAGAACCCTCAGCCACGGCGACCCCGATGACGCCGCTTCCCTGCGCTGTATCCGCTCCTCCGCTGACAGGCCCGGACGCTCCACGCGCGCCGCCGTCGCTCCCGTCGCCGTCGTCGGCGCCGCTCTGCCCGAGCCCGCAGCCGGCGCCGGCGGAGCGGGCGGTCGTCTCGGCTGCTGCGAAGCCTCCCCGGAGGTCCCCCCCGGCACGTCGGGCGGCGTCGGCGAGCGCGGCGCGCCCGCGCTTGCTCGGCCGCCCGCCGCCACGGCGCCACCGGCGGCCGCTGCGGCCGTGGCGGGAGCCGGCGTTCGCTCCGCGCCCGCACCGCCTCCGTTCGTCGCGGCCTGCTGCTGTTGCTGAGCGCCTGCGCTCGCGGGCTGCTGCCAGGGGATCGGCTGCTTGCCGGCCGCCGGCCCGGGCGTCTGCGGCGCGCCGGTTCTCGCGGCGGGCGCTCCCGCGACGGGCTGGCCCTGCGAGCTTGCAGGCGCCGGGGGCTGGACCGGTGCTCCTGTGGCGGCCGGTGCGCCCGTGACCGGCGCCTGGCCCGGGACGGCGGGCTGGCCGGGCGGCGCTGCGGTGGCCGGGGCCTGACCCGGGACGGCGGGCGCCGCGGGCTGGCCGGGCGCCCCTGTCGCGACGGGGGCGCCGGTGGCCGGAGCTTGGCCGGGGACGCCGGCTGCCGGGGGCTGGCCGGGGACGCCGGCTGCTGGGGGCTGGCCGGGGGCGCCGGCGGCCGAGGTCTGCCCAGGCGTTGCTGCACGCGCGGGCTGCCCGGCGGCGGCGATCTGGCCCGGCGCCCCCTGTTGCTGCGCGCCGGCCGCGGTCGCGGGCTGGCCCGCGCCGGCAGCTGCTGCCGCGCCGGGCGCACTGGACGCGGTTGTGCCTGCGGGAACGGGAACGGGGATGGGCGCGGCGCCGGCACCGGGGGCCGCGACCGGGGCGCCGGGCACAGCAGCCGCACCAGCCGCACCAGCCGGCACCGCAGCTGCAGCGCCGGCAGGTGCCGGCCCGGGTGTCTGGGCGCGCGCGGGGATCGGTTGTGCGCGCGCGACCGGACGCACGGCGCCGGCGGGCGCGGGCGGCTGCTGCTGCTGGAGACGTGCGGCGGCGGCCTGGCTCACCCGCTGCTCGGTCTCGGCGGCGCGCTCGGGCGCGCGACCGGCCCAGTCGCGCAGGCGTTTGATCTCGCGCGCCTGCGAGAAGACGAGCAGCGAGAGGACCGCTATGCCGAGCAGCCCCAGGAATGCAGCGATCGCGCCTATCTTCGTGACTTCGGTGGAGATCGAAAGCGCGAGCGGGGAAAAGCTCATGAATTGGGGGAGTGTACGAGGGGCTCAGGCGCATCATGCCGCGCGGCGGGAGCTTGCGCGATCGCACCACCCCCGTCGAGCGGCGCGGGCTCCGTGGCGGCGGGCTCTGCGGGGGTGTCCGCAGGCTCGATGTTGCCGCCGGCGGGCTCCGCGGCCCCGTCGCCCGCTGCCGCCAGTTGGCTGCGAAGCTCGTTGGAGAGCTCGGAGACCCTGGCTGCCAGACCCGCCGCGTCGCCCTCGAGCACGAGCAGCCCGATCTCCTCGAACATCGACTCGACGGCCTTCACGCCGAGCGGCTGGCGCTCGGCTCGCAGGATCTTCTCGGTATCCGTCGGCCGCGCGTGCTCGTAGCTGTTGAACAGCTCCTCGTGCAGCTTCTCGCCCGGGCGGCTGCCGACGATCTCGATGTCGATGTCACGCTCGGGGTCGAGCCCGGACAGCTCGATCATCGCGCGCGCGAGGTCGACGATCCGCACCGGCTCGCCCATCTCGAGCACGAAGATCTCGGCGCCGAGCCGGCGCTCGGCGATGCGCAGGCCGCCCTTGCCTGACGCGGGCGCGGCAGCGCGGCGCGAGTCGGCGGCCAGCGAGCCGGAGCGGATGATCAGCTGCACCGCCTCGGGGATCGTCATGAAGTAGCGCGTCATGCGCTCGTCGGTGACCGTCACGGGGCCGCCACGCTCGATCTGGCGGCGGAAGATCGGCACGACGCTGCCCGAGGAGCCGAGCACGTTGCCGAAGCGCACCGCCGCGTAGCGCGTCTCGGGGTAGCGCGCGGTCGCCGCCTCGAGCGCGCACTCCGCCAGCGCCTTGGAGGCGCCCATCACGGTTGCGGGCGCGACGGCCTTGTCGGTCGAGACGAGCACGAAGCGCGACACACCTGTCTCGCCCGCGACCTGTGCGACGACGCGTGTCGCGATCGCGTTGTTGCGCACGGCCTCGACGGGGTTGGCCTCCATCAGCGCGACATGCTTGTAGGCGGCGGCGTGGAAGACGATCGTCGGGCTGTGCTCGGAGAACACCTCGCGCATGCGCTCGCCCTCCTTGCAGTCCGCGAGCACCGCCGCGAGCATCGAGCTGGGCACGTGCCGCTCGTCCTGCAGCTCGCGCTCGATCGCGAACAGGTTGTCCTCCGCGTGGTCGAGCAGCACGATGCGGCGCGGCTCCACACGTGCGATCTGACGGCACAGCTCCGAGCCGATCGAGCCGCCGGCGCCGGTGACGAGCACGACCTGCCCGGCCAGGTATGCGCCCACGCGCTCGAGCTCCATGTGCACGGGCTCGCGGCCCAGCACGTCCTCGACCCGCACCTCGCGCATCTGGCGCGCCAGCGCGCCGCGCGTCTGCAGAAGCTCGAAGACGGTCGGCAGCGTGCGCACCGGGATGCCGCGTGAGCGGCACTCCCGCACGATCCGGGCGCGTGTGGAGCCGGGCGCGGAGGGGATCGCGATGATCACTTCGTCCGGTTCGGCCTCGTCGAGGATGCGCGGCAGGTCTGCTTCGGTGTTGCCGCGTACGCGCACGCCGTCGATGCGCAGGCGCCGCTTCGAGGGGTCGTCGTCGAGGAAGCCCACCGGCACCAGCCCCAGCTCGCGGTTGCGCAGGATCTCGCGCGCGACGAGGCGGCCGCCCTCGCCGGCACCCGCGATCAGGACGGTCCGCTCGCCCTTGCGAGAGGAGCGGAACGCCGCCAGCGGTCGGCGCTCGTAGATCGTGCGTGCGAGCGCGCGCACACCGACGAGGAACACGAGCGCGAGCAGGAAGTAGAGGACGATCACGCCGTTGGGCAGCACGACCGCGAGCACGTCGATGTGCGGCTTGGGCTTCGAGGCGAACAGGTACCGGTGCACCGGCCGGAACACCTCGATCGCGACGACGGTCACGAGCACGATCAGCACCACGGCGCGCACGACCGCCTCGTAGTCGCGCTGGCCCGCGAAACGCCAGCGCCTGACGTAGACGCGGCACAGCACGAGCAGCGGCAGGCTGCCCGCCAGCACCCACCAGATCGTCAGTTCGCGCAGCCGCTCGTACTCGCGCGGCGGCCCGCTGTTGAAGCGCAGCTGGAAGGCCAGGTAGTACGCGAGCGCGACCAGCGCACCGTCAACTGCGAGCTGCGGCAGCGCGCGGCGATGGAGCGGGAAGGCCGCCGATCGGATCCGTCGGCGCATCTCGGAGATTGTACGGGCCTACGGGGACTTCGCCCGCAGCGTGCGGCTGCTGCCCCGAAGGGGTGAGAGCAGCAGCTCGACGAGCACCGCCGGGTCACGGCGCACGCGGGGCGCCGCTGCCCGCCGCTCGCCGCCGAGGTCGAGCTGTGCCGGGTCCTCGAGCATCTTCATGCGTCCCTGCGCGATCAGGCGTTCGTCGACGGCGCCGAGCCGGCCCTGGAAGGTCGTATAGACGGGGGTCCCCAGCGCGACGGCCTCGCGGTTCATGGTGCCGCCCGCGGAGATCACGAGTGCGGCGTGGGCGATCAGCGACTGCGCGTCGATCGCCTGCTCGGGCACGCGGAAGCCGGGCACGCGCATCAGCTGCTCGCGCTGCGCCGGCACCCGCGGCAGCACGACCGGCTGCAGCCCGTCATGCTCCGCCGCGTCGCGCAGGCGCTCGATCACGCGCGCGAACAGATCGTTCTCGAAGCGGTGGTAGAGCGATACCTCAGGGGGCGTGCGCACGACCGCAATCGGGCGTGTGCGGTCGAGCGCGAGCTCTTCCAGCACGCGATCGTCCGGCTCGAAGTCCGACAGGTAGTACTCCTCCTTGAGCCCCTCGTAGCGACGCAGCTTCGCCGTCGCGCCATAGCGCGCGAGCCGCTGCGGCGGGATCGCGTCGGGCACGACGACCGCGGCGGCGAGCCTGCAGTTGACGTTGTGCTGGATCGTCGCCCACTCGTAGTCGAACATCGTCGAGCTCGGTATGCGCAGCAGCGCGGCGGCGAGAGAGATGTCGTTCGAGCCGTGGCCGAGCGCGATCGCGAAGGGCCCCGAGCGGCGGCGCTCCGCACGCGCCCAGCGCAGCAGCGCGGCGGAGCGGGAGGCGAGCCCCACGGCCTTGGCAGCGGGTCGCTCGCCGCGATGACGGCCGATCGCGGTGTGCTCGATGCCCAGCCGCGTGCACAGCTCGAGCGTCTGCGCGAAGTCGCGCGCGGTGACCGCGACCTCGTGGCCCTCCGCCTGCAGCCGCTCGATCACGGGGCGCATCACGAGCACGTGCGGGCTGTTGGTGAGGTCGATCCAGACGCGCATCGGCGAGGGACGGTAACGGTAGGGCGCACCGCGGGTGGCTGGGCACCGCGCCGCGAGCGGCCGCTATCGTTCGCGCCCGCGTGCTGGTCCTCGCCTCGATCTCGGAAACGCTGTTCAACGAAAGCGCGCATTTCGTGCGCGAAGGCGGCTACGTCGCGATCTTCGTGCTGATGCTGCTCGAGAGCGCGTGCATCCCGATCCCGTCGGAGGCGACGATGCTGTTCGCCGGCTTCGCCGTCGTCGACCCGTCCGCCAGCAGCGCCGGACACCATCTCACGCTGCTCGGCATCGTGGCGGCGGGCGTGATCGGCAACCTCCTCGGCTCGTGGATCGCCTACTGGGTCGGCCGCGCCGGGCGCCTCGAGCTGGTCGAAAGGCACGGTCACTGGCTGCACATCAAGCCGAGCCACCTCGAGCGGGCCGACCGGTGGTTCGCACGCTACGGCGCGGCCGCTGTCTTCTTCAGCCGCATGATGCCGATCGTGCGCACGTTCATCTCGCTGCCGGCCGGTGTCGCGAAGATGCCGTTCGGGCGCTTCACGGTGTACACGCTGCTCGGATGCATCCCGTGGGTGCTCGCGCTCGGGCTCGCGGGCGAAGCGCTCGGCAGCAACTGGACGGACGCGCGCAAGTACTTCGAGTACGTCGACTACGCGGTCGTCGCGCTGGTCGTGGTCGCTCTTGTCGTTTGGGTTATGCGCAGGCGCCGTTCCCGCCGCGAGCCCGCAAGTAATGCCGCCGGCTGAGCCGAGCCCCGGCGGTTAGCGGCGATGGCCGTCCTCGGAACTCTGATCGGTGGGCGTTACAGGCTCGACGCGGTGATCGGCCGGGGAGGCATGTCGACGGTGTACAAGGCCTTCGACACGGTGCTCGAACGGCCGGTCGCGATCAAGTTGATGCACCGGGAGATCGTCGCCGACTCGGACCAGCTCGAGCGCTTCCGGCGAGAGGCGCGCTCGGTCGCGCAGCTGAACCATCCTCACGTGGTGACGGTGATCGACGCCGGCGAGGAGCCGTCGCCGGACGGCCAGGCTGGCGAGGAGCCGGAGGCGGCCACCCCCTACATCGTGCTCGAGTACGTCGACGGCGAGACGCTGAAGAGCCTGATCCGCCGCGAGGGTCCACTCGAGATCCCGCAGGCGCTGGCGTACGCGATCGAGATAACACGGGCGCTCGGCGCGGCGCACGAGCGGCGCATCGTGCATCGCGACGTCAAGCCGCACAACATCCTGATCGACCCCGAGGGCGGCGCCAAGATCACCGACTTCGGCATCGCCCGCTCGCTCGCGGAGGAGGGACTGACGATGGCGGGCCGCGTCCTGGGGACGACCGACTACGTCTCACCCGAGCAGGCGCTCGGACAGCCAGTCACGCCGCAGTCGGATCTCTACTCGATGGGCGTCGTGCTCTACGAGATGCTCACCGGCGACGTGCCCTTCCACGGCGCCTCGCCGGTCGCGGTGGCGATGAAGCACGTGCGCGAGCAGGTACCGGACGTGCAGGCGCGCCGCCCGCAGCTCTCAGCGGCAGCCGCCGCAGTGCTCGACCGCGCGCTGGACAAGGATCTGCAGCGCCGCTACGCGGACGCCGCCGCGCTCGCCGCCGCGCTCGAGGATGTGCTCGCGATCGAGGCCACACGCACCGGGCAGACGACGGGCGAGGTGACGACGGTGCTGCGCACGCTGCCCAGCCGCGTCCGCAGCAGGCTGCCGCTGCGCATGCGCCATCCGCTGCGCCTGATCGCCTCGGTCGCGCTGCTGGCGGCGATCGCGGGCATCGTGCTCGCGCTCGCGCTGGGCAGCACGCACAAAGGCACGGGCGTGGCGCCGGGAGCGTCCTCGAAAGGCGGCCTGCACGCGGTGCCGCTCGCGCAGAACGCCGCCCACGGCTACAACCCGTTCGGCACCGGGCCAGAAAACCGCGACCTGGTCAACAACCTCGTCGACAGCGACCCGTCGACGACCTGGAGCACGGAGCAGTACATCGAAGGCACGCTGCGCAAGGCCGGCGGCACGGGCACGGGCTTCTACCTCGACGCCGCACCGCGTGTCGCCGCGCGTGCCGTCGAGCTGCAGACGCCGACGCCCGGCTTCGCGGTGCAGCTCTACTACTCCGACCACATCGACCTGTCTCCGGCATTCGGAAGCTCTTTGCCGTTGAGCGCGCGCGGCTGGCACGGCCCGGTCGGCGCCAGCGCGCACGTGCGCGACGGAGAACGGATCGCCGTACGCGCCGGCGCCCGCGCGCACCGCTACTGGCTCGTGTGGATGACGACGCTGCCGCCCGGGCGGAACTCGACGACGATCTCCGACGTCACGCTCTTCAAATGAGTCAGCGGCTGACCGCGCGCATGCTGCGATGGCGCTCCAGCGCGAGCCGGCACAGCCGGTCGACCAGCTCCGGATAGGCCACCCCCGACGCCTCGAACAGCTTCGCGTAGACGCTGGTGGGCGTGAAGCCGGGCATCGTGTTGAGCTCGTTCACGAGCACCTGCTCTCCCTCCACGAAGAAGTCGACGCGCGCCAGCCCCTCGCAGCCGACAAGCTCGAACGTGCGCAGCGCGAGCTCGTGCACGCGCGCGGCGGCGGAATCGGAGATGCGCGCAGGGATCAGCAGCTCCATGCCGCCCGGTGTGTACTTCGCCTCGTAGTCGTAGAACTCGCGCGAGTACACGATCTCGCCGGGCTCGGAAACGGAGGGCGGCGCACCGGCCCTCGAGCCGAGCACGCCGCACTCGACCTCCTTGCCGGGGGCGGCGGCCTCGACGATCGCCAGCTCGTCATGGGCGAAGGCCTGCTCGAGCGCGTCCTGCAGCTCGCCGCGCTCGGTGACCTTGACGATGCCGACCGAGGAGCCGAGATGCGCCGGCTTGACGAACACGGGCTCCTCGAGCCGCGACAGGTCGTACAGCGCGGCCTGCGGGTCGGTGCGGTAGCGCGCGGCGCGCAGGCCGGCGTACCGAACCTGCGGCAGGCCGGCGCTCGCCATCAGGTCTTTGAACAGCACCTTGTCCATGCACACGGCGGAGGCGGCCACGCCGGCGCCGACGTAGGCGACGTCGAGCGTCTCGAGCACGCCCTGCACGGTGCCGTCCTCGCCGAACGGGCCGTGCAGCACGGGAAACACGACATCGGCCTCCAGCAGGCCCGCGCCGGGTGTGAGGCTCAGCATCTGCTCGCCCCAGGCCCAGCTGCCCTCGCGCCCGATCTCCACCCACAGCGCCTCGTGGCCGGCAGCGATCAGGCCGTCGCGGACCGCAGTCGCCGAGGCCAGCGAGACCTCGTGCTCGGAAGAGGGGCCGCCGGCCAGCACGGCCACGCGCAGCGCCGCCGCTTCGCCCGCCACCGGCCTCAGCCGCTCCCCGCCGGCGGCGTCGCGGCCGGCGGCGTCGGGGTCGGGGTCGTTTCGGTCGTGGTCGGTTTTTCCTGTGCCACGCCGATGGCGAGCGTGACGACCGAGCCCTTCGGCGCCTTCGCGCCCGCGGCGGGAGCTTGGCGCAGCACGGTCCCGACCTGGCTCGCTTCGCCCGTCGGAACCGACGTCGTCCTCGGCTTGAAGCCGGCTTGCCCGAGTGTCACGAGCGCGAGCGTCTGGCTCTGGCCGACGACGTTCGGCACGGCCGCTTCCTTGGGCGCTTCGGCCACGACCAGATCGACCTTGCTGCCCTGCTTGACCGACGTGCCCGTCGCCGGCGTCTGCGCGAGCACCGTTTCGGGCGGTTGCGAGGTGCTGGAGCGTTTCGTGATCTTGCCCACCTTCAGGCCGGCGTTCGTGAGGCCCGCTTCGGCGGCCGAGAGCGTGTCTCCCGTGACCGCGGGCACGCGCACCAGTTCCGGACCACTGGAGACGAGTACGACCACGTGACTGCCGTCCTGCGTGACCGTCCCAGCCGGCGGTTCCGTTCCGATCACACGCCCGGCCTGCACGGTCGGGCTCGCCTGGGGGCGCGTCGTCGGCTTGAAGCCCGCTTTTCGCAGCCGTGCCACCGCCTGCGCGGAGCCCAGCCCTTCGACGTTCGGCAGCGCCTGACTGGCCGGCCCCCCGGAGACCACGATCGACACGCGGCTGCCCTTCGCGACCCTCCTGCCTGCTGCGGGCGACTGGCTGATCACCGTGCCGCTCGGCACGGTCGCGCTGGGCGCGAGCTGCGGCACGGGCTCGAGGCCGTGCGCGCGCAACGTGGCCGCGGCGGCCTGTTCGGATTGGCCCGTCACGCGCGGCACGGTCACTTTGGCCGTCGGGGCGAGGGCGAGCGCCAGCACCAGCGCGACGGCGGCGGCGAGCAGCAGGCCGCCGAGCGCCCACCACCACCAACGCCGGCGGCGCTGCTCCTCCTCGCCGGGCGGTGGCCCGTAGGGCTCTGCCGCGGCAGCCGGCAGCGCGAACAGCAGGCCCGTCGGGGGCTCGCCGGTGCCGCCCAGCACTCGGCCGCCGCCCGCGTGCAGCGCGCCGTCGCCGGCCACCGCCACATGCTCGGGCAACGCCTCGCGCTCGACCTGCAGGGCCGCGATCAGCTCGTCGTCGTCGACGTAGCGTTCGACCGGGTCCTTCGCGAGCGCGCGCAGCACGATCGCATCGAGCGACGGCGGCAGCGCCGGGTTGAGCTCGCTGGGTGGCCGCGGCGCCGCCGAGACCTGCTTGAACGCGACCGCCACCGCCGTCTCCCCCTGGAAGGGAACGACGCCGGTGAGCAGCTCGTAGAGGATCACGCCCACCGAGTAGATGTCCGATGCGGCGCTGACGGCGTAGCCCTGTGCCTGCTCGGGAGACAGGTACTGCGCGGTACCCATGATCGAGCCGGTCATCGTCATGTCCGACGCGCCCGCGCGAGCGATTCCGAAGTCGGTCACGCGTGCGCGACCATCCTCGTCGAGGATCACGTTGTGCGGCTTCAGATCGCGGTGGATCACGCCGCGACGGTGCGCGAAGCGCGCGGCGGAGAGGATCTGCACGACCGTGTCGATCGCCTGACGCGGCTCGATCGGCCCGTGGTCGCGCACGATCGCCTTCAGCGAGCGTCCGGCGACGTACTCCATCGCGATGTAGTACGTGCCGTTCCACTCGCCGCGGTCGAAGATGCCGACGATGTTGGGATGCGAGAGCGCGGCCGCGCTGGAAGCCTCGCGCTTGAAGCGCTCGACGAACTCCTGGTCCTCGGCGAAGTGATGGTGCAGGACCTTCACCGCGACCTCGCGGCCGAGCAGCTGGTCGTGCGCGAGGTACACCTCGGCCATGCCGCCGGAGCCGAGCCGTGTGACGACGCGATAGCGCCCGTCGATCAGTGTCTCTGGCTCAATCACGGAGCAGCTGTTCCATCACCTGTCGGGCCACCGGAGCGGCGAACGCGGCGCCCTGGCCGGGCACCCCCTGAAGCGTCACCGCGATCGCGGCGCGCGGCGCGTTGGCCGGCGCGAAGGCGATGAACCAGACGTTGTTGATCGCCGTGCCCCGCAGCGTCTCTGCGGTGCCGGTCTTGCCGGCGACGGCCACACCGGCGATCTGAGCGGAGGTGCCGGTGCCTTCTTTGACCACGCCTTCCATCATGCCTGTCACGGCCGCGGCAGTCGCCGGCTTCATCACGACGGACTGCACGTGCGCTGCGATGCGTTCCGTGGTCTGCCCTTCGGCGTTGACGATGCGGGAGGCGATGTGCGGCACCATCAGCGTGCCGTGGTTGGCCACGGCGGCCGCCACCTCGGCCATCTGCAGCGGCACGACCGCGAGTTTGTCCTGGCCGATGCCGAGCCGGCCGAGGTCGACACGGTTGCTCGTCGGCGGCACGATCTTGCCGTGTTCGAACTCGCCGCTGGTCGACATTTCGTTCGCCGGGTAGTCGAGCTTGGGCTTGCGGTCGAAACCGAACAGCGCCATGTATCGCGCCAGCGTCGGCCGGCCCACCTTTTCGGCGACCTGCGCCCACACCGTGTTGACCGATTTCACGAGCGCCTGCGTGAGCGTGATCTGGCCGAACGTCTCGCCGTTGTCGTTCTGCAACGGCACGCCCGAGATCGTGACGCCGTTGCGCCCGCTGACCATCGATTCGGGCGTGAACAGCCCGGTGTCGATCGCCGCCGTGGCGGTGACGATCTTGAAGGTCGAGCCGGGCGCGTATCCGAACTGCGTGGCGCGGTCGATCAGCGGCTGGCGCTTGCTGTCCGCGAGCAGCGCCTGGAAGGCGCGCTTCGACCTGACGAGGTTCGGGTCATAGCTCGGCGAGGAGGCCATCACGCGGACCGCGCCGCTGGCGGGGTCGAGCGCGACGACCGCTCCGCGCTGGCCCGCCAGCGCCTGCTCGGCGACGCGCTGTGCGCGGGGGTCGAGCGTGGTGACGACCTTCTCGCCGACCGGTTTGCGCCCCTGCAGCTGGTCGAGGATCGACTGCAGGCCATGCGCGCGGGTGCCGTTCAGCTCTTCGTTGCGGAAGCGCTCCACGCCCGTCGCGCCCTCGGTGATGTCGCTGTAGCCGATCGGGTTGGCGAACAGTTCGCGCGTGGGATAGCTGCGCTGGTAGATCCCTTCAGGGCCGCGGTGGCTGACCGCGAGGACGGTGCCGTCGGCGGCCACGATCGGGCCGCGCGGAATGCGCTCCTGCTGCAGCAGCGTGCGTGCGTTGAGGCCGTTCGCGCGCAGCGAGGAGGCTTCGAAGATCGTCCAGCGCGAGGTGAAGCCGACGAGCAGCGCGAACAGCAGAACGACCAGGCCGTACAGGCGGACGATCGGCTTGTTCACGCCTGCGCCCTCGGCGCGCTCATTCGAGCTGCCCCAGTTCGAGGCTGCGGATCAGGCCGCCGGCGCTCGCTTCCGAGCGCAGCGAGTGGTCAAGCAGAGTCGAGCGCCGTTGTGGGGAGACCGCCGAGGCGCTCACGCCGGAGACGTAGCGGCTGCTGTACAGGTTGAGGTTGCCCGGCAGCGTCAGCGGCACGCCCTCGTACAACGTGACGAGACCGCGGTCGTTGGTGCCGATGAAGTACACGTTCTGCAGCGCGAGGTACGCCCCCGCTGCGAGCAGCGCGAGCACGACCAGCCCGGCCAGCGGCGCTCTGGCTCGCCGCCAGCCGCCGCGCCGGCGCGATGCCGGCGGAGCGCCTGCGCCGGCGCGACGCGGACGCCGCGCCGCTTCCGGACGCGTGCCGGCGGTCTGCGGGACAGCCCCGCGCCAACGCCTGCCGCGCGCGGCCGGCGCGCCCCCCGTGGTCCCGGCGGTTCCCGCGCTGCCGTTGCCCTGCGAACCGGCGGGCTCCGCACCGGCGGCCGCCCCGCCCACCAGCGGGACCTGCGCCTCGGCCTGCTCAGCGGCGTCGCCGTCGCCGAGCTGGTGGATGTCGGTCTGGGTGGTGGCCTGTTCGCCGGCGGACGCGCTGCGCACCTCCTCGAGGCGAAGCAGGATCACCGTGATGTTGTCGCGCCCGCCCGCGCGGTTGGCGGCGGCGATCAGCGCCTCGCCGGCGTCCCGCAGGCGCTGCGAGCCGGCGAGCAGCTCCGCGATCTGCTGCTCGTCCACCATCGTCGTGAGGCCGTCGCTGCAGATCAGGTACACGTCGCCCGCCTGGCCGCGGAACGAGCGCGTGTCGACATCCACGTCCCCCTCGATGCCGAGTGCGCGAGTGATGACCGAGCGCTGCGGGTGCTCGCTCGCTTCCTCGGGCGTCAGCCGCCCCTGGCGCATCAGCTCGTCGACGAGCGAATGGTCGTCGGTCAGCCGCAGCAGCTCCCCGTCGCGCAGGCAGTAGGCGCGGCTGTCGCCGACGTGGGCGATCGCGACCTCCCGCTCGCCGACCCAGATCGCGGTCAGCGTGGTGCCCATGCCGGCCTGCTCGGCGTTCGCGTGCGAGAGCTCGTGGATCTGCGAGTTGGCATGCTGCGCGAGCGCTTCCAGCGCGCGCTCGGGCTGCGCGCTGTCGGGCAGCCCGGAGCGGAACGCTTCCACAGCGATGCGCGAGGCGACCTCGCCGGCCTGCGCCCCGCCCATGCCGTCCGCGACGACGAACAGGGGCGAGAGGACGAGCAGCGAGTCCTCGTTGGCGCGCCGCTGACGCCCGGTGTCGCTGCCGGAGTACTGCTCGGCGACGCGCAGCATCAGCTCGAGCCCATCAGTCGACCTCGAAGGCGAATTCGCTGTCGCCGATCCGCACGCGGTCGCCGGCGTGCAGCGGGCGCGGCGTCTGCAGCAGCTCCTCGTTCAGATAGGTCCCGTTGGTCGAGCCGAGATCCTCGACGATCAGCGAGCTGCCCTGGACGTAGACGCGGGCGTGGCGAGATGAGGCGAACGGATCCTCGAGACGTATCTCGGCGTGGTCGCCGCGGCCGAGCACGAGGTCGCCGTCGAGGTCGTAGATCATGCCCGGCTGATGACCCGGTGCGCGCTCGACGACGAGGCGCGGCGAGCGGCTGAGCATGTCGACGCTGCCGAGCGTCGAGGCGGAGTACATGCCGGTCGCATCCGGGTCCGGTGGCGGTGGCTGGGCCGCCGAGCCGTTCGACACGGCGCTCGCACGGCCGTCGGGGCGCAGGTCGCGGCTGGCGCTGCGGGCGACCCACAACAGGAACAGGTAGAGAACGGCGAGGAAGCCGAACTTGAGCGCGACCGAAACCGGATCGAGGCCGTTCATGACAGTTCGAAGACCGCGTCGGTCGAACCCAGCTCGATGCGGTCGCCCTGCTCGAGCGGATGTGGCCCTGCGATCTGGATGCCGTTGACGAGCACGCCGTTGGTCGAGCCGAGGTCTTCGATCGTCCAGCCCTCGGGTCCCGGCCGCAGCTCGGCGTGGCGCCGTGACACGCCGCTGTCCTCGAGCACGACATCGCAGTTGCGGCTGCGCCCGACGGTTGCGCCCGTCGGCGGGACGAGCAGACGCCGGCCTTCGACGGCGAGCAGCGCGCGCGGAGCGCGGCGGCGTCCCTGCGCCTCTTCGACCGGTCCGCGCACGCGGGCGGAGGTGCTGTAGATCATGGTCTGACCGTGTTCTCCCTCGCCTGGCGAGGCGGAGGACGGCGCCCGCGCAGGCTCGGCATCGTCGCCCTCGTCGTGGCGCACCAGACGCGCCTGGATGCCGAACTCGCCCAGCGAGAGGCGCTCGTCCGTCTGGAAGGAGATCTGCGGCGGCGAGCTGAGGATCAGGTCCTCGCGGCGCGCATGCTCGAGCAGGTACGCAGACAGCTCGTCGATCACCTCGTGCTCGACGCCGTGGTAGCGGTCACGGTCCTCTGTGGAGAGCCACACGGTGAACTCGTTGGGCGCGTAAACCCGGGAGACGGACACGGTGCGGTGCGCGTCCATCTCGCGGGCGAGCTTGCGCGCGAGTTCGATCGGACGCACCTCGGAGCGGAAAGCACGGCCGAAGGCGCCCTCGACGAGCTTCGCGATGGTGGTCTCGACGCTTTTGAGCAGGTTCATCGTGCTGGAACGGGCGACCGCGGGGGGAACGGCCGTAGGCCATGCTACGCGGCCCGCCTGCGGTCAAGCAGCTCAGACGGGCCCGCGCAGCGCGCGAGCGCCGACCGCCAGCATGCCACCAAGAACCGCGCCGAGCACTGCTCCGCGGGGCGACGGCGCGCTCGCTGCGGCGTGCAGTCCCGCGTCCAGGCGCGGCGCGGCGGCGGCCAGCGCGGCGGACCAGGTGACGGTGGCGAGGATGTCGAGCGCCGCGTTGCGGCCGCGTACGAGCAGCGGCAGCAGCACCGCGGCGGCCCCCCACAGCAGGGCGCCGAGCAGCACGCCGGTGCTGAACGCGGGTCCGACCACGTGCGTCGCGGCCTGCCCAAGCGAGCCCTCCCACACGGCCCGTGAGGGCGTGCCGGCGGGGCCGGCGAGCCACAGCGTTCGACCGAGCAGCGGTCCGGCGAGCGTGAGCCACCAGTAGCCGAGCGCGCCGAGCGCAAGGCGCTCCTGCCAGCGGCGCGCCTGTCCGGCGAGCGCCGGGAAGGCGCCGGCGAGGCCCGCCAGGCCGAGCAGCGGCGCCAGGCCGGAGCCGAGCAGCAGCGGCGAGACCCGTCCCGCGCGAGCGGCGGGGACGAGCGCGAGCGGCGCCAGCGCGGCGAGCAGCAGCAGGCCGACGCCGGGGCGCCCGGACGCGCCCTGCCAGCCGGCGAGGGCGAGCGCGCAGGCGAGCCAGACCACCCGCGGCAGGCCGCCCGCCGGCGCGGCGGGTGCCTCGGGAGCGGCGGCGGCGTGCTCGTGCTCGGCGAGTTCGGCGGGGTGCTGCGGCTCCTCGCGCAGGTGCTTCCACGCCTTCGCCGCCACTGCCGTTGCGAGGCCCGCCTGATCCGCCACGCGAGGCCGTGCGGGCAGCACGGAGCCGCGGCGCCGTAGCGTCGCCTGCTCGCCCTCTGCGGCCAGCGCGTGCTGCACCCTGATGCGCAGGTCCTCGAGCGTGCCGCGGTCGCGCGGGCGCGGCGCGAGCGCATCGTCGAGCGCGAGCGTCAGCTCGCGTGGAAGGTCGCGGCGGCGGCGCGCGAGCGGGTCGAGACGGGTGCCGATGCGCCGCGCGGTCTCGGCGGGGGTGGCGCCGCGTACGGGGTTCACGCCCGACAGCGCCTCGTAGAGCACGAGCGCGAGCGAGTAGAGGTCGGCGTGCTCGCGCACCTCGCGCCCTTCACTCTGCTCGGGCGACATGTAGGCGAGCGTGCCGAGCACATCGCCGGTTCGCGTCAGCACGTCTTCGTCGAGCAGGCTGGCGCCGCCGAAATCGGTGAGCTTCGCGGCTGCGAGGTGCTGGCGGCCGCGGGGCGCGTTCGGCCGGTCGGGGACGAGCACGTTCTGCGGCTTGATGTCGCGGTGGATCACGCCCCGCGCGTGCGCGTGTTCGAGCGCGTCGATGAGCGCCAGCCCGATCGCCAGCGCCTGCCGGTCCTCGAGCGAGCCCGCGGCGATGAGCTGAGCGAGCGTCTGGCCCTGCACGAGCTCTGAGATCAGATAGAAGGCGTCGCCGACCGGACAGGCCTCGTACAGCGCGACGATCGCAGGATGCGACAGCCGTGCGGCGGCGTGCGCCTCGCGTGCGGCGCGCTCACCGCGATCCGCGTTGCCGGCCGCCCCCAGCCAGATGCGCTTGACGGCGACTTCGCGCTGCAGCAGCTCGTCGCGCGCGCGCCAGACGACGCCGAAGCCGCCGGCGCCGAGACGTTCGAGCAGGCGGTAGCGCTCGAGCACCAGCTGCTCGGCGACGGGATCGCCTTGTGCGGATGGGGTGCGGCGGGCGCTGAACGGTTCGACGCGCGCCTGCTGCTCGGAGCGGTCCGCGGGGTTGCTGGGCTGGACGAGCGTTTCGGGCGACTCCACCGGGTCCCGCGTTCGCCGCCGCAGGCGGCTGTCCCTTCCCGCCGGCGGCGGAAAGTCCGGCTTGAGCGGTAAGTTGCAAAATCGCCACGGAATCGGGCGTGTAGTCATACTTCGCCGTTCCAGGACCCTGCAAAGGAGTGGAGGCTTGTCGTTTTTCGACGATGGCGAGGAGACAGCTCCTCGCCCGCAGGCTCGCGCGCCCAGGTCCCGAGGCGCGGGCCAGCGGCAGCCGCGACCGCGTCGCCCGCCCGGCGCGGGGGGTCCGACGGGATACGACCAGCACACGCTGATGGTGCGCCGCCGCGTGGCGGCGGGCGCAGCGGTGCTGCTGGTGATCATCGTCGTGTTGCTGATCAACGGCTGCCTGAAATCGCAGAAGCAGCAGTCGCTGAAGGATTACAACCGGCACGTCGGCGAAATCGCGCAGCAGTTCGACACGCAGGTTTCCAAACCGCTGTTCACGACACTCGCGGGCACGGCGGGCAAGCCGGCACTGGACGTTCAGGTGCAGGTCAACAACCTGCTCAACGAAGCGCAGAAGCTGACCTCGCGCGCGAAGGGCCTGTCGGTGCCGGGCGACATGGTGAGCGCGCAGCGCGACCTGCTGCTCGTGCTCGACCTGCGCGATGAAGGCATCGCGAAGCTCGCCGCACTGCTGCCGTCCACGCTCGGCGGGCAGGCGAAACAGCTCGCGCCGAAGGTGGCGGGCGACATGGAGATCTTCCTCGCTTCCGACGTGGTGTATTCCCAGCGGGTGGTGCCGTTGATCCAGCAGGTGCTTCTCGCGAACGGCATCCATCAGGCGAGCGGCACGACCCGGATGCTGCCGAACATCGGCTGGCTGGACCCGAACACGGTCGCGGCGCGCCTGACCGGACAGGGCGGCACGTCCTCGACCGGCGCGGTCGCGCCGGGCACGCACGGCCATTCGCTGGTCAGCGTGGCGGTCGGCACCAACACGCTCGAACCGGAACCGACGCTGAACCACATCAAAGCGGGCAGCAGCCCGACGTTCACGGTGACCGTCGAAAACACGGGCGCCAACGCGGAGAGCAACGTGAAGGTCGATGTGACGGTGACGGCAGCCGGCAAAACGTTGAAGGCGTCGAAGGCGATCAACTCGACGCAGCCCGGCTCGAAGGTGAACGTCGAAATTCCGCTCAGCGGCGTGCCGCTCGGCGTCGCGGCGAAGATCCAGGTCGAAGTCGAGGCGGTTCCCGGCGAGACGAACACCGAAAACAACAAGAACACCTACCTCGCGATCTTCGGCGAATAGCGCTCCTGCACCGGTTAACTTGTGGCGATGGCCACCTCGATAACCGACACGCCGGGAATCGTCGCGCTGGCGGCCGGCGCGGTGGCGCTGCTGGCGCTGCTGATGTGTGCGCTGCTGGCGCTGCGCGTGCGCCGTCTGCGCGCGGACCAGCGCATGGTGATCGGCGGTGGCGAGCAGCGGGATCTGGTCTCGCACGCCGCGACGATGCAGGAGGCGTTCGAATCGCTGCGCGAGTACGTCGAGGAGACCGCGTTGCGGCTCGACACGCGGCTGGCTGCGGTCGAGGCATCGTTGCGCGGCACGATCGCGCACCGCGCGCTGGTGCGCTACGACGCCTACAACGAGGCCTCCGGGCAGCAGTCGATGTCGATCGCGCTGCTCGACGAGGAACGCTCCGGCATCGTGCTCTCGTGCATCCACCATCGCGACCAGGCGCGGGTGTACGGCAAGCGCGTAGAGAGCGGGCGCGGCGAACTGGAGCTCTCGCCGGAGGAGGCGGAGGCGGTGCGGCTGGCGCTGGCGGGGCCCGCCACGCCCGCGCCGGCACTCGATGAGCGCGCCGGCTGAGGCGGAGCCGGCCGGCTACCTCGGCCCGGCGGGAACGTTCAGCGAGGAGGCGCTGCTTTCGAGCGCTGCGGAGGGCCGGGTGCAGCCCGTGGCGCTGGCGAGCATCGCGCAGACGGTGCTGGCGCTGCTGGCAGGCGAGGTGCGCTGGGCGGTGGTGCCTATCGAGAACTCGCTGGAGGGATCGATCGGGGTGACACTCGACCTGCTGGCCGGCGAGGGCGCGGGCGCGCGCATCGTCGGCGAGACGCGGCTGCACGTGCGCCACTCGCTGATCGCGCCCGAGCCGGTGGCGCTCGAGGAGATCCGCACGGTGTTCTCCCATCCGGCGGTGCCCGGGCAGTGCAGCCGCTTCCTGCGTGGCGAGCTGGCACAGGCGGAGCTGCTGCCGGCGAGCTCGACGGCGGAGGCGGTGCGCGCGGTCGTCGCGGCCGGCGATCGCAGCCGCGCGGCGCTGGGCACGGTGCTGGCGGCGGAGATCTACGGCGGTGCGGTGATCCGCGCCGGCGTGGAGGACCGTGCCGACAACGAAACACGCTTCGCGTGGCTGGCGCGTGCGGAGGATGCTGCGATCGCGCCGCCGCTGCGCGCGAGCGGCGGCGAGCGGCGCTGCGCGGTCGTCTTCTGGGGCGCCGGCGCGAAGCGGGCGGGGTGGCTCGTCCTCTGCCTCGATGCGTTCGCGAAGCGCGGCATCAACCTGACGAAGATCGAGTCGCGGCCGCAGCGCAGCGTGATGGGCGCGTACATGTTCTTCGCGGAGCTGGAGGGCGACGAGACGGATGATCCGGTCGCCGAGGCGCTCGCCGCGCTCGCCGATCTGTGCGAGCACGTGGCCGTGCTCGGCTCCTACGCCGCCGCGGAGCCGGGCGCCGCGGCGACTCCGTGAGCCCAGCAGGCACGGCGCCCGCTACACTCCGCGGCGAACATGGAGAGCACAGTCCCACCAGAGCCGGTGGGGTCCGTGACGCCTCTTGAGCACCAGCGGCACGGACCTGAGTCCTCGACCGCGGCCGCGATGGGTGGCCGGGTGCTCGTTCTGAACGCGACCTTCGAGCCGATCAACGTGTGCACGGTTCGCAGGGCGGTCGTGCTGCTGCTCAAGCAGAAGGCGGAGCTGCTCGAGCGCGGCAGCAGAGAGCTGCACTCGGAGAGCTCGACGGTGGCGCGCCCGATCGTGATCCGGCTCGTGACCTACGTCAACGTTCCGCGCGACGCGCACCGCCGCAAGATCACGCGCCGCGCGGTGTTCGCGCGCGACAGCTGGACGTGCCAGTACTGCGGCTCACGCTCCAACCTGACCGTCGACCACGTGATCCCGCGCTCGAAAGGCGGCTCCTCGAGCTGGGAGAACATCGTCGCCTCCTGCGCACCGTGCAACCGTCGCAAGGCGGATCGTCTTCCCCGCCAGGCCGGCATGCACCCGCGCCGCCAGCCGCGCACGCCGCGCGCGGAGATCTTCATCCACGTGGCGAGCCCGACGATTCCGCAGGCCTGGCTGCAGTACCTGCCCCAGGCCGCGTAGCTGCGAGCTCAGCCACCCGGCGCGCGAGCGTAGCTGCGAGCTCAGCCACCGGCGCGAGAACGACGAAGGGCGCCCTCGACGGGGCGCCCTTCGCGTGATGCTCTGACTGGATATCCGAAAGCGGCGGTACTACAACCGGAGGGACCAGTTCCGGCAGCCGTTTCGGGGTGTCCCGGGTTGGATTCCGCTAGGCGGACCAGCCTCCCGACCTACCGGCCGGTCACCTCCAGGGTCCCGCAAAAACTGTCACTCAACGTACGGACCACCTCCTTTCTCTGGTCTCGCCAGATTAGCGAACGGAGACGACGAGCGGGAGGGGTCGGCGGCGGGCCGGTCAGCGGATGATCACGCCGAACTCCTGCGCGTACGTCGCCCCCGGGTTGCCTTCGCCGAGCGACTGCGGAACTGCAGGAGTGATGCCGATGCCGGTGTCGTGGTACTGCGATTCGAGAATGTTGGCGAGATGGCCGGGCGAGGCGACCCATGCCGCGACGATCGCCTGCGGAGTGGCGAGCGTGTAGGTGCCCCACGCGAGGTTCTCGCCGATCACATAGCCGACGGAGGAGTTGGGGATGTAGCCGGTCGTCCTGATGCGGTCCACGGGCGTCTCGCCCGAAGGAGACACGTGGGCGAAGTAGTCGTCGGCGATCAGTTCGGCGGCGTGGCCTTCGGCGGCGCTGTCGAGCGCGGCGGTGGTGCTCAGGGGCGCGATGTCGTGTTCGGCACGCACGCGGTTGATCAGGCAGAGCACGGCCGTCCTCGCCAGCGGGACGTTGCCCGCGGTGGGCATGATTTCGGTGTTCTGGCAGGGCGTGGCGAGCACACCGGCGATCACCGCTGAGGCCTGTGCGGCGACGCTGGTGCGGGCGGCCTGTTCCTTGCCTGCTGCGGGCGCCGGGCGAGCGTGCCGGTGCGGCGGGCGGGCGCGCGAGGTGCCGGCGGGCGTGCCGCCGGTGCGCTGGCGGCTGCCGGCGCCACGGCGGTGGCCGCTGCGCTGGTTGACATGGGCACGCGTGCGCAGCCGCTTGACGTGGTGGCGCGCGCCCCTTGGCGTGCTCGCGGTGTTTGCCGCGGAGGCCTGCGCGGAAGCGCCGATCAGCAGGAAGCAGCAGCAGAGCGCGAGGAGCCCTGCGAGTCGGCGAGGCGGGACGAGCACCCCCACGCTTTCGGCCGGGCAGAGGACCGGTCTGAATCAAAAGGCCGCAAATTGGACGGTTGGGGCCGCGGGTGCCGTGAGGGTGGGCGAAGCCTTGCGTCGCCGGAAAGCCGCAATTTGCGGAAACTCGTGGCGGTCAGTCGGGAGTGGTGCCGTCCGGATCGGCGTCGCCGTCGAGCGCCACGTCGGACGCCGCTTCCGGGTCTGCCGGCTCGGCGGGGGTCGCGCCGTTGCCGCCCTCCAGGGGCTGCTCGCCGGGCGCTGCGGGCTCGAGCTCGATGCCGTCCTCGCCGGTGTCCACGACGAGGGCGACCGCGCTGACGAGGTCCTCGTCCTTGAGGTTCATGACACGCACGCCGGTCGCGGAGCGGCCCTGCTGGGAGATGCCGGCGGCGCCTGTGCGCTGCACCATCCCGCCGACGCTGATGAAGACGAGCTCCTGATGCTCGCGCACCACGAGTGCGCCGGCGAGCCCTCCCTTTTTCTCGGTCAGGCCGATCGTCTTGACGCCTTTGGCGCCGCGGTTGGTTTTGCGGTACTGGTCGATCCGCGTGCGCTTGCCGTAGCCGTTCTCCGTGACGACGAGCAGATCCATGTCGTCGCGCGCGACATCCATCGCGATCACCTCGCCGGCCTTGCCGACCTGCATGCCGCGCACGCCGGTCGTGTCGCGGCCCATCGCGCGCGCGTCTGACTCCGCGAAGCGCACGGTGAGGCCCGCCTTGGACACCATGATGATCTCGTCGTCGGGGTCGACGGCGCGGACCGCGAGCAGCTCATCGTCGTCGCGGATGTTGATCGCGATGATGCCGTCGGCTTTGATCGGCGTGTTGTACGCCTGCAGCTCCGTCTTCTTGACGGTGCCGTTGCGCGTTGCGAACACGACGTACTGGGTCTCGGTGAAGTCGCGAGTGGAGACGACCGCCTGGATGCGCTCGCCTTCGCGCAGCGGCAATATGTTGACGAGCGCGCGTCCCTTCGCGGTGCGCTGCGCCTCGGGCAGCTCGTAGACCTTCGAGCGGTAGACCTTGCCGCGGTTGGAGAAGAACAGCAGGTAGTCGTGTGACGAGCACACGAACAGGTGCTCGATGAAGTCGCCGTCCTTCATGTCCATGCCGGTGACGCCGCGGCCGCCGCGCTGCTGCTGGCGGTAGGTGGCGAGCGGCAGCGACTTGATGTAGCCGCTCTGCGTGATCGTGATGACCATCTGCTGGTCGGCGATCAGGTCCTCGATGTCGATCTCGTCCTCGGAGTGGCTGATCTCGGTACGCCGCTCGTCGCCGAAGCGCTCGGCGATCTCGCCGAGCTCTTCCTTGATGACGCTGAGCACGCGTGTCTCGTCGCCGAGGATCGCGCGCAGCTCGGCGATGCGCTCGGTCACGTCGGCGTGCTCCTGTTTGATGCTGTCGGCCTCCAGCGCGGTGAGCTGGGAGAGGCGCAGGTCGAGGATCGCGGTGGCCTGCACGGCGCTCAGCTCGAAGCGCTCCATCAGCTGCTCGCGGGCGGAGTCGCGGTCGCGCGATGCGCGGATCAGCTCGATGATCGCGTCGAGGTGCTCGAGCGCGGTGAGCAGCCCCTCGAGGATGTGCGCGCGGTCTTCCTTTTCGGAGAGCTCGTGCTTGGTGCGCCGCACGATCACTTCGCGCTGGTGCGCCACGTAGTTGTGGATCACCGCGCGCAGGTCGAGCGTGCGCGGGACGTTGTCCACGAGCGCGACCATGTTCACGCCGAACGTGCTCTGCATCGGCGTGTGCTTGTAGAGCTTGTTGAGCACCACCTTGGGGATCGCGTCGCGCTTGAGCTCGATCACGAGACGCATGCCGCGCTTGTCGGAGTGGTCCTCGATGTTCGCGATCTCGGTGATGCGCGCCTCTTTGACGAGCTCGGCGATCTTCTGGATCAGGCCGCCGTCGCCGCCCTTCTTGACCATGAAGGGCAGCTCGGTGACGACGATCGCCTCTTTGCCCTGCTTGAGCGGCTCGATGTGCGCTCGCGCCTGCACGCGAACGCGACCACGGCCGGTCTCGTAGGCGTCGCGGATGCCGGCGCGGCCGAGGATCACCCCGCCGGTGGGGAAATCGGGGCCCTTGATGTGCTTCATCAGCCCCTCGACCTCGATCGCGGGATCGTCGATGTAGGCGATCGTCGCGGCGATCACCTCGCGCAGGTTGTGCGGCGGGATGTTCGTCGCCATGCCGACGGCGATGCCGGATGAGCCGTTGACGAGCAGGTTCGGGAACCGCGCCGGCAACACGACCGGTTCCTGCTTTTTGCCGTCGTAGTTCGGCGTGAAGTCGACGGTGTCCATGTCGAGGTCGCGCAGCATCTCGGTCGCGATGCGTGCGAGGCGCGCCTCGGTGTTGTGGCTGACGAAGCCGTTCGTGAGGAACGAGTGGTCGTCGCTGTCCACGCGCAACGAGTAGACGGGCGCGACGCCGTTCGGGGTCACCGATGCGACCCGGGCGTAGTAGTACTCGCCGGTGACCAGCGGCGCGACGACGTCCCTGACCTCGGCCGAGTCGATGCGCTCGAGGATCGCCGTGCCGCTGCGCTCCCAGCGCTCGATGCGGTCGACGTTGTTACGGCGCAGCCAGTCGCGCTCGGTGAAGCGGGCGGCTCCCTCGGCGCGGATGTAGCCGGCGATGTGGGGAACGTGGTCGTGGCTGAGCGCGCGGCTCGCGAGCGGGATCTGCGCCAGCTCGCGGTCGAGCTTGCCCTGCTTGCGCCCGGCGAAGCCGACGCGGCGCGCGAACAGGCGGGCGTCTCTGCGGTTCGTGATCACGACCTTCAGCTCGCCTCTGGCCGAGCGGCTCTGGCGGCTGGCGACGCCGAACTCGAGGAGCAGCTGCTGGACGTCAGCGGCCAGCCCTGTGCTGCGCGTCGAGTAGGAGATCTGAACGGTGCTTCGCGGCAGCAGCGAGGATGAGCCATCGCCCTCGAACAGCGCTTGCAGGAACGCGCGCTTGAGTCCGGGCGTCGCGCTCCAGACGAACTCGGGAACCCGCTTCGCGTCGCTCTTGGCGCCCTCGAGCTCGCTCAGCGGGCTGCGGCGCAGCGCGGCGAGGTTCTGCACGTCGAGCTCATGGCAGACGCTCCCGGAGCGGATCACGCGCGATGTCACGTAGCGCGGTCCGCCCACGACGGCGTCGTACGCCTCGATGACCTCTGCGAAGAACTCCTCGTCGACGTTGTTGAAGCCCGCGCGGCGAGCGGAGAACCATCCCTCCGAGACGAACGCGCCCGCCAGCAATCCCAGCTGACGCTCCTGCTCGGAGGGGACGGCGTCGGCCCACGCCGTGCGGTTCATCAAGACCGTGTCGCCCGGACCGATCTCCTCGAGCAGCTTCCACATCAGCAGCGGCACGCCGACCATGTCGACCAGGCACAGCACCGGATGGTTCGCTGTGCCGCTCAGCGCGTGACCCTCCACGGTCTCCAGCGTGAAGGTCGGATGCGAGCCGGAGTGGAAGACCATCGACGCGTGCACCGGGCGGCCGCGGCGGTCGAGCACCTCGAGGTCGACAGGGGTGTCGCTGTGCGGCTTCGCATGCGCCGCGAGGCTGGCGATCGAGACGGTGCCCCCGGGGGTGCGGATCCGGGTGTCGCCGGTCACGCAGTACCTCATCGCGGCTGCCGGATCGTCGTCGATCGAGCCGAAGTTGCCCTGCCCGTCGACGAGCTCGTTGCGCATCGAGAACTCCTGCGCCATGCGCACGAGCGTGTCGTAGATCGCCGAGTCGCCGTGCGGGTGGTACTTGCCCATCACCTCGCCGACGATCAGCGCGCACTTGGAGTAGGAGCGCCCGGGGCCGAGGCCGAGCTCGTTCATCGCGTAGAGCACGCGGCGGTGGACGGGCTTGAGGCCGTCGCGCACATCGGGCAGCGCGCGCCCGACGATCACCGACATCGCGTAGTCGAGGTAGGCGGTGCGCATCTCGTCCTCGAGCGCGCGCGGTTCGATGTTGCCGCCGCCGATCACATCAGCAGATGCCATTGCTCACCTCCCTCAGACATCGAGGTTCGCGACTGCC
>DASWSH010000086.1:0-10098 GCA_036402735.1 Solirubrobacteraceae bacterium
CCACTGGGCGATCGTCAAGAAGCTCAACGAGCGGGCTGCAATCGACGGCCTCTCGGAGCTGTGCGAGTGGGCGCTCCCGATCCAGGAAGAGCACCTGAACCTGACGCTGCAGAGCTCACTCGAGATCGCCGCTCGCGAAGACCCGAACGCAGCCGCGGAGTGAACACCGCCCGCCGGCCTGCCGGCCGGGCGCGAGGTGACTAGCGCCGGCGCTCTGGCTGCGGGATGCCCGGCACGCGCGCGATGCGCTCGAAACATGTCTGCAGACCCTGCGCAAGCCGCGCCAGCTCATCCTCGCCGAGGTCGACCAGCTTCGCAGAGCGTGTCATCACCTGATAGGTCCGCTCCCCCACGTAATCGTTGCCATGGGCGGCGACGAACCAGACGCGCGCTTGCGGCGTCACCAGGACCGTCGACCTGCTCGCAGAATGGAACGGCGTCCCGCGTGGGGCGCGATGGGGTGAGCCGACTCCGTCGAGGGCGTAGGCGGGCAGAACCTCCTGCACGAGCGCTCGGCTCGCTCCGTTTTGTACTACGCGCCTGAAGATCGCTCTCGCCCAGAGCACGCGGAACGGCTTCGCGCGCCGCAACACCTCGACCGAGCATTCCGTGCCCCGCCCATCCAGCCTGCGCAGCAAGATCCGCACGCGCGCTCGGTGGTCGCCGCGCGCCTCAGCCGCCCGTTGCTCCGCCTGCAGGTGCGCTTCCCGCGATACCTCCGGTTGTTGTTCGTCGAGGCCCGGTTCCATCTGTTCGATCAAATGGAAGCACGTGGACAGGCGGCGGCGCGGGCCGCCGATCGCTCATCCGCTACCTCAGACGCACAGTCAACGTACGCGTGATCTTGGCCGCCGCCGCGCCTGCAGACGCTGAGCGGTACAGCAGCACCATTTCCACGGGCAGTCCGTGGTGTGCCGCGCGCGCACGCGCGAGCGCCACAGCGGCGCCATGGCTCGGTCGCACAACGAGGTGAACGACGCGGCCGGTCCCCGCGGGGAGGTGACCTGCGGCGTAGGTGGCACGCGCCGGTCTGCAGCCGCCGTGCAGCTTCACGCGACCGCTGCCGCAGCTCCCCGCATGCCCCTGGACGACGCCATAGCTGCCGTTCGCGTACGTCAGCAGCCAGCGCAGTTCGCCGGAGCCTTCAAGGGCGAGGACGAAGGAGACCGCGCCGTTGCGGCTGTCGGCGGACGGCGCGCCCGAGAGTCGCAGGTGAAGCCCGGGCAGAGTGACGGGCGGAGGCACGGAGGAGGTGAATTCGAGCACTCCCGATTTCGCGCCCGGCGGTTTCGGGGCGGCGGCTACGGCGAAGGACTGCTGCGTTTCGGGCGCTGGTTCCCATTCCGCGTTCCCTTGCTGCGACGCGTTCACAGTGCAGGTGCCGGCTGCCAAGAAGCGCACGAGCGCGCCTTCCAGTTGGCACACGGCGGGTGTCGCCGACGAGAAGGCGATCGGCAGCCTCGAGCTGGCATAGGCGATCAACGTGTAGGAGGGACCGCCCACGGTCGCGCCGCTCGGCGGGCTCGAGTGGAAGGCGATCTGCTGGTCGCGGTGGACTGCCAGCGCCGCGATCCCAGCGAGGCTGCCGAGGCCCGACGGCCCGTCGTAGCCAAGGCCCGCGAGGCACATCGGGCCGCCGGAGCAGCCGGCCTCCTCTTCAGCGACCGTGCATTCCTGCTGCACCAGCTTGCATTCTCCGTTGGAGCCGCCAACGATGTCGTGCAGCCAGCTCGGGTGCCTCTCCGCGTTCGCATACAGCGTCTGTGCCGGATAGGCGACGCCGTTCGCTCCGCCGGCGAGAGCGAAGGCTGCGGCGACGAGCGGGGCGCTCAGGCTCGTGCCACCGACTCGATGCCACTTCGGCGCGAAGCCTTCGGCGTTCTTGAACGAGTCATAGACGATGACGCCGGTGTGGGGGTCTGCGTCGGCGGAGATGTCCGCCACAGAGCGCGATGTCCCGCAGCCCACCGACGGCCAGCCTGCGAGCGCCCGCTGCCAGGCCGGCGCTCCGAACAGGCGGCTGCAGCCGCTGCCGCTGCCCGCCCACAGCGTCTCCTCCGCGCGTTCTCCAGACGGCCCGAGTGTCAGCCGCGTGCCGCCGACGGCGATCACGCCCGGAGCCGAGGCCGGGTATTCCGCCAGCCCGCGTTCGGCTTCTTCGGATCCCCAGTTGAGATAGCCGCTGTCGCCCGCCGCGGCGGTGATCACGACGCCCGGATGATCGAACGCCGCCCCGGCGTGCGGCGCGGTGGGCGGCTCTGCTTCGCCGAGCGAGATCGACACCTCGGTTGCCGCCGCTACGGAGACCGCGCTGTGAACCGCTTCTTCGACATCCGCGAGGCTCGTCGAAGAAGCCTCGACGAGCACGATGCGGCAGCCCTGGCAGATGGCATGCGCGATCTCGACATCGAGTGAGGTCTCCCTCGCTGATTCGACCGTCGGCGGTGGCAGCGGATGCTTCTTGCCGGCGCCGTTCAGCTTCGTCAGGCAGCCTTCGGCGACTGTGCACGGGGCGACAGCGAGTTCCGCGTCGTACACCGCAAGGTCGTGCTGGATCCTCGGATCGTCGTTCGCAGCGACGATCGCAATCGTCTGCGCGTTGGGCACGATCCACGGCAGGTCGTAGGCGGAGAGCAGATCCTGCGGGCGCAGCCCCGCGCAGCCTTCGCGCGGCAGTACGCAACCGGCAGCCGCTCCGGGAATCGGGACGTGAGAGCCGCGGGCCGCGGCAACTCCGCTGGGCGCGGCGAGTTCGACCGACAGGCAGCGCAGGTGACCGGGCGGCGCAGGGGCGCAGACCGGACGCGCCACCGCCGGTGCGGGCGCGGCGGGCGGGGAGGCGCCAGAGCGCTGCCGAGCAGCGGCGCCGGCGGCGGGTGCCGCCAGCAGCAGCAGCAGGCAGCAGGCGAGCACCAGACGACCACGCTTCGCGGGATTGCAGCCCCTTCTCATCCTTGATTCCCCCCCTTTTCCTCGTCGAATGATCGCACGGATCTCAACGTCTGGGAAGAGGCCACGGGCCCTAGGTAGGAGGGTCTTTGAAGGATGGGATGATCTCTCCATGCAGCGCCGACCGACGGATTGCGCTGTTCGAGCGGCGGGTAGTCCGCTGGGCGGTGTCCGACCGTCATCGTCTCGTTGCCGGTGTCGCTCGTCACGCCCCCGCGCGGCTCGCGCGCTTCGTGGGGCGACACCAGGACGACAGCCGGCTGTTGCGCTGGCTCGGCGGCAGCGTCAAGCAGTCGATGCGCGCCGACGGCGTGATCGTGCACGGACAAGGCGCCGGGCTGCGATTCAACGCAGGGGGCGGTAACGCCGGCTACGCGCTCGGCACGTCCGAGCCCGCCGTGCAGGACGCGCTGGCGGAGCTGATGCGCGACGGTCAGGTGGTCTACGACATCGGTGCGAACGCCGGTTTTTACACGGTCATCTGCGCTCGGAGCGTCGGAGCGCGCGGGCAGGTGGTGGCCTTCGAGCCACTGCCGGCGAACCTCGAGCTCGTCAACCACAACGTGCAGATCAACGGCTTCGTGAACGTCACCGTGCTGCCGTACGCGATCGGCGGCAGCCGAGGCCGGGCGGGCTTCACGCTGGGCGCCGACAGCACGCGGGGCGGCCTCACGCATGCGCATGCCGAGCCAGAGCGAGCGGGAACCATCGAGGTCGACGTGAGAGGCCTCGACGAGCTGATCGCCGAAGGCGCCGTGGCCGCGCCACACGTGATCAAGATGGACATCGAGGGCGCCGAGGTGGACGCCCTGAACGGCGCCGGTGCGCTGCTCGCCGGGCGGCGACCCGCCCTGCTGGTCGAGGTGCACGGCACGGGGCGCGAGCTGGAGTCTGTGCTCGCATCACACCGTTACCGCTGGCGCCTGATCGGACCCGCGGGACCGCTGCCCCACGCGCCACTGTCCGAGGCGCAATGGGGCAGCTACGTCGTCGCGATGCCCGAGTGAGCACGCGATCTCGACGATCCGCTACGCAAAGCGGGAGGAGTAGCATCGACCCTCGCTGTGTGTCCCTCCGCAGACGTCGACCTGGGCTCCCTCGACTTCTGGGGCCGGCCCGCCGAGCAGCGCGACGCCGTCTTCGCCGAGCTGCGCCGTGACGCGCCGCTCTCGCGCCACGAGCCGCCGGAGGACATCCTCGGGCTTCCGGACCCGGGGCAGAGCTACTGGGCGGTCGTCCGGCACGACGACATCAGGCGCGTGTCGCGGGACCCGCGCACGTTCTGCTCGAGCGAAGGCGTGCAGTTCGCCGATGCGCCCCCGGAGTTCCTGGAGGCCTCGCAATCCTTTCTCGCGATGGACGCTCCGCGCCACACCAAGCTGCGAGGCCTGGTCTCGGCGGCGTTCACGCCCCGTCAGATCGCGCGCATCGAGGAGGGCGTACGCGTCAACGCGCGCCGGATCGTCGAGGATGCCGCACCGACGGGTGGCGGGGACTTCGTGGAGCTGATCGCCAAGCAGCTTCCGCTCGTGACGATCTCGGACATGATCGGAGTGCCCGCAGCCGATCGCGAGCGCGTCGTCGCGGCTGCCGACGTGCTCGTCTCGGTCGCCGATCCCGAGGTGTTCGGCGAGCGTCAGCCGATCGAAGTCCTCGGCGAGGCGCTGTGGACGCTCACCGAGTTCGCCACCGCGCTCGCGGTCCACCGCGAAGCCAATCCGGGCGATGACCTGATGACCGCGCTCGTCCAGGCAGAGATCGAAGGGGAGCGCCTCACCCATGCTGAGATCGCAGCGTTCTTCGTGCTGCTGTCGGTGGCCGGCAACGACACCACCCGTCACACGACCTCCCACGCGATGCGCGCTCTGACCCTCAACCCCGAGCAGCGCGCGCTGCTGGTCGACGACCTCGACGCCCGCCTGCCGGCCGCTGCCGAGGAGTTCGTGCGCTGGGCGTCACCCGTTTTGACCTTCCGACGCACGACGACGCAAGAGGTCGAGTTGCACGGCGAGCTGTTGCCCGCGGGTGAGCGGATCGTGCTCTTCTACCACTCCGGCAACCGCGACGAGCAGGCCTTCGAGCAGCCCTGGCGCTTCGATGTCACACGTGATCCGAACCGTCACCTCGGCTTCGGCGGCGGCGGCCCGCATTACTGCCTCGGCGCGTCGCTGGCGCGTACGCAGCTGCGTTCGATCTTCGACGAGATCCTGCGTGTGATCCCCGACATCGAGGCACAGGAGCCGGAGTTGCTGCGCAGCGCGTTCATCCACGGCGTGAAGCGGATGGAGGTCGCCTTCACGCCGCGCGCGTGAAAGCAGCTACGTCGTCGCGATGCCCGAGTGAGAGCCCGCGCCGGCGATCGCGAACTTGCGCGCGGTGAGGTTCCGGCCGAGCTCGACCAGTTCCTCTGCGAGCTCACACACCCGCTCGGTCTCCGCGCGCACCTGGTCGGCAGCGTCGTCCACCGCCATCGCACCGCTGCGCTTGTACGCCACACGCAGGTCGTTGGAGGCGGTTGAGAGCGCTCTGCACGCGAGCGTCACGCGCTCTGCCGCGCGCCGCACGTCACCCTCCGCTGTCTGTCCCACCTGCTCGCGCTGTCCCACGCCGCTTCGTTACCCGGTCTGCGAGATTCGTATCAACCGGGCCGTCGCGATGGGCGCTGCTTCCGCGAGCGGACAAAGCCGCTCGCGGAAGAGGGCGCGCCTACCTCGTTGCCGACTCCTGCACCCTGGCCGCGGACTCGCGGGCGGTGTCCGACAGCTCGCGCGCATGCTCCTCGCCGCTGTCCTTCGCCGCCTGGCCGAGGTCCGAGGCGGCTTCCTGCACCTTCTCGCTCGCAGTCTGCGCCGTCTCCTGCACGACCTGCTTGCCCTGCTCCAGCGCCTCCTGGCCGGTGTGCCTTGCCTGCTCCTTCACCTGGTCGGCGACGGGTCCGAGCCGTTCGTCCTCGACGCGCGTGCTCGGCAGCAGCATGCCCGCGAGAAAGCCGACCGCCGCTGCACCGACGGCGAGCCCCAGCGGGTTCTCCTCGGCGACGCCGATCGCACGACCCGCGCCCTGCTTGATGTCCTGCGTGTCCGGCGCCGCGTCCGCCAGTTGCGAGCCGGCTCCGGTGATCCTCGAGCGAAGCGAGTCCACTTTCTCGGACACCGCGTCCTTGGTGCGCGCGGGAACGTCGGCTTTGTAACCGATCGCGTCCACCGCCGCACCCATGTGCTCACGCGTCCCTTCTATCTCGGTCCTGATGACAGCTGGGTCTTGGCCCATTGCACGTCCTCCTTCACAGTTTCAACAGTTTGCTCAGGCGCAGCGGGTGCTGCGTCCGTGACCCGCTCTTTGCCTGCGAGTGCCAGCACCGCGGCTGCCACCCCGTACACCACCGTCACGATCAACGCTGCGAGCCACACGTCCATGCCGGTCGCAAGCGCGGCGATCAGACACGCCGTGAGTGCACCGAGCGCAAGCAGCGCCGCGACGCCGGCCGCACCGAACATGCCGATGCCGAGACCGGCCTTCTTGCCTTTCTCGCTCACCTCCGCCTGCGCCAGGCGCAGCTCCTGGCGCACGAGCGTCGAGAGATCCTCCGAGAGCTGCTTGACCACCGCGCCGATCGGCTGCTCGCGCAGGCCGTCGTCCGTTTGAGTGGACATCGCCTACACCAGCGCCTGCGTCGGAGTCTCGTGCGCCGCTGTCGGCGGCGCGCCGAGCGTCTGAGGAGCAGGCCTCTGCGTGTGCACGCCGTTGGGCCGCGGCACGGTCAGGCTCTGGTAGCGCTGCCTGCTCGAGGCCTTCAGGAAGCGCGACGCGGCGAGGCCCAGCGACAGTCCGCCGGCGACCACCGCGAGCGGCTGGCGACGGCCCAGACTCTCGACATCGGCGAGCACCGCCTGCGAGTCCTTCTCGCGCAGGTAGCGTCCTGCCCGCTCCGCATAACCTGCCAGCTGCTCGGCCGCTCTCGCCGGCCCGTCCTTGCCCTGCTGGCGCAACGCGTCGCTCACCGAGCGCAGATCCGAGGCGCGCTCGTCTATCTGCTGGCCGGCCTGAGAGGACCGTTCATCCAGCTGCTCTCGCAGCCGCTGCTGCATCTGTCCGGCGGCCTGCTGCGCCTTCTCCTGAGCCTGAGCAGCTGCCTCCTGTGCCTTCTGGCCGGCCTGCTGCGCCACTCCATCCCCGTTGCCGGCTGATGTGTCCGCGCCCGGGCCAGAGGCGTGCGGTCTATCCGTTTCGAGCATCGCTACTTCCTTTCGTGAATGCGGCGTCGCACGGCCGGCACGCGGGAAACGGGCACGGGCGAACGACGCCGCGACAGCACCGGCTGCGGCACTGCCGTTACGTTTCCCCCCGGCTCAACCATGCGCGACCGTGAGGAGGGTCCTTGCGTATGGCCGACGAGCAGAGCGCTCGCCTTTCACTGTTACTGCCCAGGCCAGGAATACTCAAACGGTACGGCCGCGACCCTGACGCTGAGCGGGCCGATCACTGACCGTTCTGCGGTCGCAACTGGTGAAGCGAGGTGCCGCGGCTGGACCGCGCTCAGATACCGCCGCCCGGTCGACGGCGGTATCTGTGTGGCGCGGCTGAGAGGCTAGACGCGGCCGCCGCGCCGGTAGCCGAAACCGCCACCGGTAAGCAGCACGATGGCCGCGAGCAGCAAGAGCAGCCACAGCAGCGGGCTCACACCAATCCCGCCGGCGACCGCGGCGATGACGAGCACGAGGATGACAATCTCGACCAGTCCCATGAAACTCCTTTTCACTCAGGTTGCCGGTTTCAGCAACACCCGAACATCTACCCGGGGTGTCAGTTGACGAACCACCGGCGCTGTCGGGATGAGCACGGCACGATGCGCCGGCGCGTCCAGCGCTACGAGCTGCGGGGGATGCAGCTGATGTGACCGTCGTCCTCGAGGATCGCCCACTGCAGGTCCGCGATGGACGCGATCTGCACGCCGCGAGCTTCCTCCTGGATGTCCTCGAGGGTGATGCGCTCGCGGCGCAGGTTGCGCTCGATCGGCCGACCGTCCTGGACCAGCACCACCGGCTGGCCCTCGGTCACAGGGCGCACCCGCGGAACGCGGAACGTGATCCAGCTGACAGCGACCGAGAGCAGCGTGATCGTGGAGATCACCGTGAGCGTTCCCGTCACCGACTCGTCGCTCTGGGTGATGCCCTGCTGCACGAGATCGCCGAGCACGACCAGCAGGATCAGGTCGAATGGCTGCAGCGCGCTCAGCTCGCGCCGACCAGCGATCCTCGTGACCAGGAAGATGAAGAAGAAGACGACTGTGGCGCGGATTACGAGATCCATGTCGGTTCAGGGGAAGATGGTCATGGAGCGGTGGATGTGGACCAGCTCTTCGTTGCCGTCTTTGACGTCGACGTTCTCCTGGCGCTTTGCGACATTCGTCGGGTTGACCTGGAAGTAGAGCCAGCTCACGTGTGAGTGGCCCGCGCCGAGCGGCCCGTAGTCGAACACCACGCGTCCGTCGCTGGAGGACTCTTCGCTCGGTTCGGGCACCGTCGAGTTGACGCTCATCGACTCCCACCAGCCGCGATCGAACACGAGCTGCAGTTCCTTGATGTCCCGATGCGCTTCCACCTGTACGCGGACCTGGAAGATCAAGCCGCTGCGCAGCCGCGCCGGCGCCGTGACGTTCACGCTCGCCGCCGGCCCGCTCGCGGAGGTGGTCGTGGGATGCTGGCCGAACACGTTCAGCAGCGCGAGCACGGGCAGAACCGCGATCAGGCACAGCAGCCCGCGCCGCACCCAGGTGTTGCGCGCGCGGCCGACCAGGTCACGGTCTCGATCGAGCGCGATGCCGTCGGGAACGGAGCTCACGCTCGTCACGTTCGACGTCCGGCACGGTTGATCCTCCATGCATCCGCCCGCGTTCCTGCGGGTAGGACGGCGGCTATGCGTCGTTCAGCGGGGCGCGCCCGCGCACCACGATGAGCTCCTCCACGTCGGCCTCGCCGAGCAGCCCGCGCTCCCGGAGCATCGCCGCGCGCGAGCGCAGCACCGGTCCGAGCGTGCCCTCTGCCCGTGCGAGAACGTCCGCCGCGAGGCCGTGCTCGCGCAGCAGCTCGCACGTTCGCTCCTCACCGCACACCGACGAGTGCACGAGGAGCAACGTGCCTCCCGGCAGCAGCGAATGCGATGCTTGCCGGCAGATGCGATCGAGCACCGCGCGGCCGTCCAGCCCTCCGTCGAGCGCGGTCGTGCGGCGGTGGCGCGGCAGCGACGCGCTCGCCGCCGGCACGTACGGCGGGTTGCTGACGATCAGGTCGAAGCGCTCGCCATCGAGCTGCTCGATCACATCGCCCCGGCGCGTCTGCACCGTCACGCCGTTGAGCAGCGCGTTCAGCCGTGTGGCGAGCACGGCGCGCAGGGAGATGTCGACGGCCAGCACATGCGCCGCGCCCGCGCGTGCCGCGGCGATCGCGAGCGCACCGCTCCCGCTGCACAGGTCCGCGACCTTTGCAGCTCGCAGGTCGTGCTCGCCCATCGCATCCGCGAGCAGCCATGTGTCGCTGCGGGGGCGATGCACACCGGGGAGAAAGCTGAGCCGCATGACCAAGCCAGGCTGCCCCGCGCCGAAGCGCCCGAAACCTTGCTGAGCGGCCCGCCCGCGCTCGACGGCGCGAGCCTGCGAGCGCTGTTCGACGAGGCGCAGCCGCTCACATTCGGCATCGAGGAGGAGGTGCTGGTCGTGGACCCTGTGACGCTGCAGCCGGTCGCGCGTGCCGCGGCGCTGCTCGAGCACGTATCCGGCGACGGGCGCTTCAAGCTCGAGCTGCCCGCCGCGCAGCTCGAGATCGTCACACCTGCGCGCGGCACGCTCGCCGAGCTCGAGGCCGATCTCGCGCTCGCGCGCGCGGATCTCCAGGCCGCGCTGCGTCCACATGCGGCTCTGCTCGCCGCAGGCGTGCATCCGTGCGCGCCCGCCGAGGCGGAGCTCAACAGCGGCGCCCGTTACGAGCGCCTCGCCGCCGAGTACGGCGCGGTCGCGCGCCGTCAGCTCGTGTGCGGCCTGCACCTGCACGTGCGCATCTCCGGCGCCGACCGCGCGCTTGCCGTCTACAACGCGCTGCGCGCGCATCTGCCGGAACTGGCCGCGCTCGCAGCCAACGCGCCGCTGCACGAGGC
>DASWSH010000087.1:0-1931 GCA_036402735.1 Solirubrobacteraceae bacterium
CGCCTCGAGGCTGACCTGCGGCAGCGTCGCGCCTTCGCTGAACAGGATCGGCGCGTGCAGCGGCGCGCCCGCCAGCACCGAAGCGGCCAGCGCGGCCTGCCAGTTGCGCCGGTCGACGAGCACCACCGCCTGCGGACGCGAGGCAGGCGTGAGGCCGGGATAGCCCACGCGTGCGACGGCCGCGGCGTCGACGGCTGCTCCCGTGCCGCCCACGCGCGTCGTGTTGCGCGTCGTGACCGTCACCGCGCCGGCGCGTTCCACCGGCGCCAGCTTGCGCAGCGGGCCACCGCCCGGGGACTGCGTGCGGCCGGTCTTGCCGCAGCCGGCCACCACGAGCGCGACGAGCAGCAGGAACATGGCCGATCGCGTCGAAGCAGGCGAGAACCGCATTCGGCGGGTCACACTACCGGGGAGGTCGGAGAAGCCCGCGATCACCGGCTCGACATCATCTGGAGGGCGCCACGCGCTGCAAGCGTCATTGCAGTTTGCTACCGTGCCGCCCCGAACGCCGAATCCCTGACCGGGTGTCAGGGAACGGGGGACCCGAGTTGTTGGGGCGAATCCCGCGGTAGCACCCGTGGGAAGCGCAGGCTCTTTCAGCGCTAGCCCGTCAGCTAACCCCGCAGGCCAACGAAAGAGGTCGTTGTTTTGCAGGCACGTACAGCTGGCGCGCTGATCTGCAGCCTGATCACATTGGGCTCGGTCGCAAGCACCGCAGATGCAGCGAACACCGGTGGCGCCGCCGCCGGCAGCAGCACCTCCCCCTCCGCCGGCATCCCCAAGCCGGCGCTCCATCTCTTCCGAGTCACCGGACGTTCCTCGAACCTCGCCTACCACGGCCCGGTGTACGTGAGGACCGCGACCGGTGCAGTCGTGCCGTACGCGCCGACGAGCGCCGGCCTGACGACCGGCACCGCCGCGAGCGCCACGGGCGGCGCGGCCCCGGCCGCGACGCAGGCGCCCGGCTCGCTGCCGCCCGCGACGCCGGCCTCGCCGAGCGGCCCCAGCGAACGCCCGCAGCTGCTCGTGCCTGGCACCACCGCCCGTTACGTGGCCGGCCTGGCAGCGGCGCCGATGGGCGCGCCGGCCGCCGTGCAGCAGGCGATCTGGGCGGGCAACGAGCTGATCGGCCTGCCCTACGTCTACGGCGGCGGGCACGCCTCGTTCACTGCGCACGGCTACGACTGCTCGGGCACCGTGTCGTTCGCGCTGCACGGCGCGAGCCTGCTGAAGGTGCCGGAGGACTCCTCCGAATTCGAAAGCTGGGGCTCGCACGGGCTCGGCCGCTGGGTGACGATCTTCTCGAACCCCGGTCATGCCTACATGACGATCGCCGGGCTGCGCCTCGACACGAGCGCCGCCGACGACCCCTCCAACCAGCAGGGTCCGCGCTGGCGGCCGCTGCGCCGCGCCAACTCCGGTTACACGGTCCGCCACCCGCTCGGCCTTTAGCGGTCCGATCGCCGGCGCCGGCGGTGGCAGGCCGGGGCGGCGCGTCGGCTACGCTTGAGGCCACGTCGGGCGGCCCCGCGGGTCGCCCAGCCGCAAACCCGACAGGAGGATCACATGGCCGGCTTGACCGGGCGAATGTCAACGGTCGTGAAGGCGAAGGTCTCGAAGCTGCTCGACCGCGCCGAAGACCCCGCCGAGACGCTCGACTACAGCTACCAGAAGCAGGTCGAACAGCTTCAGAACGTCAAGAAGGGCATCGCCGACGTGGTCACCGCCAAGAAGCGCCTGCAGATGCAGGAGAGCTCGCTGCAGCAGAGCGTCGTGAAGCTCGACACGCAGGCGCGCCAGGCGCTCTCGGCCGGCCAGGAGGATCTCGCGCGCGCCGCGCTGGAACGCAAGAACGTCGCCCAGACCGAGCTGCAGGGTCTCGACACGCAGGTCAACGAACTCGAAACCCAGCAGCAGAAGCTGACCGAATC
>DASWSH010000088.1:0-5441 GCA_036402735.1 Solirubrobacteraceae bacterium
CCGTCGCCGTTCTGCTGGCGCGCGAGCCAGGCCGCGGCGGAGCGGACGTCGGGATCGGAGAACGGGAAGCCGGCGGCGCGCAAGGCGAAGATCGCGAACGCGGTCTGGTTGCTGAGCCCGCCGAACGAGCCGTCGGCGGCGTGCGCGTGCAGCAGGCGCGCGAGCAGGCCGCCGGCGCCGCCGCGCAATGAGCGCGCGCCGACGCCGCAGGCGTGCAGCGCGAGGATCGTGCGCTCCACGTCGCCCGCACTCTGCAGCGTGCCGGCTTCCGCGCGCAGCGCGGTGAGCACGCTGTGACCGGAGCGCCGCAGGCGCGCGGGGTCGCGCCCCGCCGCCGCCAAGCCGATCGCCGTCCAGGCCGTGGACAGCTCGCTGCTCGGCTGGCCCGGTGCGGCGCCGAAGCCTCCGTCGCGGTTCTGCGCGCGAGCAAGGTAGGAGAGCTCACGTGCCACCGCCACGCGCGCGGATGCAGCGCGTGTGGGCGCGCCCGCCACGCCGGCCAGCGCGAGCGCGGCAAGGGCGATGAGCAGCACCGCGCCAGGGGGCGCGGCAGCCGGCAGCGAGGCGGGCGAGGGCGGCGAGGGTGCGGCGGGCGCCCAGGTGACGTCGAGGCGTGCGCGCACTCGCGCCAGCATCCGTGCGAGCGCCGGGCCGAAGGCCAGCGCGAAGACGAAGCTGGCGGCGACGTGCGTGAGGTCGAAGACGAGCGCCGCTGCGAGCACGACGCCGAAGCCGGCGAGGGTCTGCTCGCCGGTGCCTGTCCACGTGTAGAAGTCGAGAACGAGATTGAAGACCTCGGCTGCGAGCGCGCAGGACAACGCAAGCACGAGCGGATGGGGCTGGCGGCCGGCGATGCGCGCGAGCGCTGCGCCGAGCAGGCCGACGATGCCCCAGCCGAGCATCTGCCACGGCGTCCAGGGTCCCTCGCCGAGCAGCACGTTGGAGGCGAGGCCGGAGACGGCACCGACGGCGAAGCCGGGGCCGGCGCCGAAGGCGAGCCCGCTGACCAGCACGATCGCGGTGATCGGCTTCACGTCGGGAACCGCGGCGAAGGCGTCACGGCCGAGCGCCGCGAGCGCCGCGAGCGTGGCGATCACCGCCACCAGCTTCGCCGACGGGCGGCTGCGCTCGTACCACCAGAAGGCCAGCGCAAGCGCCGCCAGCACGAGCGCGAAGGACGCGATCTGCCAGCTCACGCGCCCGCCTCCGCTCGCACGGGTGGGGCGCCCGCCACGGCCGTGCGAGACGCGAGCACGGCGGCGCCCTGCTCGGGCAGCAGCGCGCCGCCGGCGCCGTCGAGCACGCGCGCCGTCTCGGTCGCGAAGTACCAGCCGCCGGCCAGGATCGCGGCGGCGCTGCCGTCCGCGATCACGCGGCCGGAGGCGAGCAGAACGACGCGCTCCGCCAGCTCGGCGGCGAACTCGACGTCGTGCGTGGCGAGCAGCACGGCGGTCCCCTCCGCCGCGCGCTCGCGCAGCCAGCGGGCGAGCCGGCGCTTGGCCAGCGGGTCCATGCCGCGCGTGGGCTCGTCGAGGGCGAGCAGCGCGGGCGGCTGCTCGCCGGAGGTCACGATCGCGAGGGCGAGCCGCTGGCGTTGCCCGCCGGATAGATCGCGCGGGTTGCGATGCTCCAGTCCCGCCAGCCCTACGCGTGCGATCGCCGCCGGCGGCGCCTCCTGCGCGACAGTCTCCTGCAGGAAGTAGTCGCCCGGGTTCTGCGTGAGCAGCGCGACACGGCCGCTGCGCGAGACCCTGCCGCGGGTGGGCTCGAGCAGACCGGCGGCATGACGCAGAAGCGTCGACTTGCCGGCGCCGTTGCGGCCCATCACCACGACAGCTTCGCCCGCACAAACCGTCATCTCGACGCCGCGCAGGATCGCGGGCCCATCGCGCAGCTCGTGCCACACCCCGCGCATCTCCAGCGCGGGCTGCTCGCCGCCGCGAGAACGGCTGAGCCGCGAGGCGAGCGCGCGGGGCGTGCGCGGACGCGGACGCGCTTCGCGGCCTGCGCCCGACGGCGCCTCGAACGGCGACGGCGCGATCGCTCTCGCGCGTGCGGGGAGCAGGCCGCGGCGGCGCAAGGTCGTGCGGGCCTGCTTGACCCCCGCCGGCGGCGGCGCCACGCCGGCCTGCGCGAAGAGCCTTGCGGCGGGGGTCAGCAGCGCGGGCTCGTGATCGGCTGCCCATTCGAGAAAGCCGCGCGGCTCGCGGTCGCAGGCGACCGCGCCGTGCTGCAGCACGATCACGCGATCGGCGGCCGCGAGGCAGCGCTCGAGGCGGTGCTCGATCAGCAGCACGGCGGTGTCGGACTCCTGGTTCAGCCGCCGCAGCTGCCAGATCAGCTCGTCCCCGGCGACCGGGTCGAGCTGTGAGGTCGGCTCATCCAGCAGCACGAGCGGCGGGCGCGCGACGAGCGCCGCGGCGAGCGCGACACGCTGCAGCTCGCCGCCCGAGAGCTCGACGGTGCGGCGGTCGAGCAGGTGCGCGACGCCCAGCGCGAGCGCCGCCTCCTCGACCGCACGCGCGACGGCCGGCGGCGCTGCCCCTTGGTTCTCGACGGCCAGCGCGAGCTCGGCGCGCACGCTGCTCATCACGACCTGCGTCTCGGGATCCTGCAGCAGCGTGCCCGCATGCGCGCCGACCTGCGCAGGACCGGCGCTGCGCGTGTCGAGGCCGTCCACGAGCACCGTGCCTGCGAAATCGCCGCCATGGAAATGCGGCACGAGACCAGCGGCGGCGCGCAGCAGCGTGGACTTGCCCGAGCCGGAAAGGCCGGCGAGCACGCAGAACTCGCCCGGCTGCAAGCTGAGCGTGACGCCGTCGAGCGCCGGAGCGGCGGCGCCGGCGTAGGAGTAGCTGACGCGCTCGAAGCTGAGCACGCTCACAGCTCTATCCCCCGGCGGTCGGCGAACGGCAGCAGCGCGACCGCGGGCAGCGCGACGGCCACCGCGACCGTGACAGCGGAGAAGCGCATGTGCACGAGCGGATAGGCGCCGAAGCGCGCCGCACCGGTTGCGATCGCGCCCGAGACTCCCGCGAGGACCGCCGCCGCAGCGGCCATGAACGCGAGGTCGTGGCGCGAACGGGGCACACGCGAACGGGGACGCGGGCCCGCGCCGTAGCCGCGCATCTCGAGCACCGCCGCGACATCGAGCGAGCGGTCGAGCGCGCCCGCCACGGTCGCGCGCAGGATCGCGAGGCGCGCCGCGGTGGATCGGCGCGCGGATGGCTCGGCACGGGGCAAGCGGATCGTCCGGCGGGCACGCCGGCCTGCGGGTCGGGACGGCTCGACGCCGGCGCGTGCGCGTTGCGCCTCGGCCAGCCGCCGAGCGTCTGCGGCGAGCACGCCGACGAGACGAGTGCTGAGTGCGACGGTGAGCGCCGAGCGCGGCGAGACGCGGCGCATCCCGCTGAGCAGCTGGTCGGGGTCGGCCGCGGCGACCACGAGCAGGCATGCCAGCGCGACGACCGTGAGGCGCAGCGCGAACACGCAGCCGTAGACGACGGCCTCGCTCGTCAGGTCCACCTGGCCGAGCACGCCCCAGTCGCCGAGCCTTGCGAACACGGTCAGGCCCTGGCGACTGACGAGCACGTTGACGAGCACGGTGAGCAGCAGCACCGGCAGCACCCAGGCGCGCGTGAGGCGCAGCATCGCGCCGCCGACACCGGCGCCCGCACCGGCGAGCAGCACGGTCGCGAGCAACGACGCGAGCAGCAGCGGGTGTTCGGTGAGCAGCGCTGGGAGCGCGATCGCGCAGCCGTACGCGGCGACAACGGTGGCGCGCGCCGCGTGCAGCGGGCTCGCGCGGCGCCGATATACGAGCAGCCCGGCCGCGTCGAGCGCGCTCATGTGCCCTGTGTCGGCAGGGCGACGGGGCCGCTTGGCAGCACGGCGACGGCGAAATGGTCGCGTAGCGTCGCCGGTGTCAGCGAGTGCGCCGCGAGCGCGACGCCGCGGGCGGAGGTGCCGGTGACGACCCACACGGGAGCGTCTTCGCCGTGGCGCGTCGCTGCGATCAGGCCCGCGCCGCCGCGCGCCGTCCTCACCTGCCGGCCGTCGCGGTCGAGCAGCGTGAGCGTGCTCCCGTCGCGCGTGAGCAGCGCGTACACGCCGCTGGCGCGTGGGCCGTGTTCGATCGTGGCCGCAGCGAGATCGCCGCGCACGGCGCGCCACGGCCCGACCAGCACGCGCAGCGTGTGTTCGGCGCCGCCCGAGGCCGGCGCGGACACCGCCGCCGGCACGCCTTCGCCGCGCAGCCGCTCGACCACGGCACGACAGTCGGGTCCCTGCGCTTCGGTGCATTCGACCCGCACGGGAAGCCGCTTTCCTTCCAGGCCGTTCAGGAACGGCTGCGGGAACGAGCCGACGACGGCGGGAACGTCGTCGGTCTGACTCCAGTCGTGGCGGTCCCACCAGATGTGATCGCCCGGATGCACCTGGGTGGCGGCGGCGCCAAGATGCGCCTCGACACCGTTGACGTAGTAGAACCAGTCGACCGGCTTCCCCCCTTCTTCGCCCGCCGACAGGCCGCCGATCGACTGCACGAACCGTCCGCCGTAGCGCGTGCCGACGCCGTCGTTTCGGATCAGCAGGCTCATCACTGTCTCCTGTCCTCGAAGCGTCGGGTTCTGCGTGAGCGCCAGCAGGCGCGCGCCGAAGTCGCGCGTGACGAGCAACTGCACCGCCCGCGGCGCACTGCCCGCGCCGAGCCCGCAGCCACACAGCGCCGAGATGCACGCGAGCGCGGCCAGCTGCGCGGCGAGCGCTCTCACCGCACCGCGATCGTCAGCGGGAAAGCCGGCACCGAGCCGTTGCGCGATGCGCCCAGCGTGTAGCGGCCGCGCCCGGCCGGCGCGCGCAGCGTGACGCGGCCGCCGGAGCTGGTCGCCCTGGCCGCGCCCAACCGCACGAGCGCTCCCGACATCGGCGTGCCACGCCCGTCGTTGTCGTAGCCGACAACGGTGGCCGTGAAGGACGATCCGGCCGCGACGCTCCCCGGGGCGCGCAGCGCCAGGTTGCGCTGGCAGCCGCCCGCGAAGGCGACGCACCAGAACCACAGCAGCTGCTGCCCTGAGCGCAGCCGCCGGCCATCGCCCTGCGGGCCGCTCGGGTCCCCCGAGCCGGTGACGCCGGTGCGGTTGTCCACCTTGTACTCCCAGCCCTGCTGCCCGTGCGCGGTCTCGCCGTCCAGCGAGTACACGTACAGCTGCCCGGAGCTGCTGCCGGAGCCGTTGCAGCGCCCGTAGTCGCGCAGCGCGAACGCAGGCCCGCCGATGCTGTGCAGGTCGCCCAGCGCGGCGAGCGGCGTGCCCGCGAGCGCGCCGCAGCGGCGATGCCCCGCCTGCACCGTGGCGGCGCCGACGCTGACCGTCCGCGGCCCGGCGAGGACCGTGTTGCCCGCGCCGACCACCATCATCTGGACCTGCGGCGCCGCGGAGGCT
>DASWSH010000089.1:0-5209 GCA_036402735.1 Solirubrobacteraceae bacterium
AGACTTGGCTTCCGGCAGTATCCCAAAGCGCGAGGGCGGTCCCGGCAACCCGGCATGCGGGCGCCGCCGTCGCCGGTTCTTGCGCCGGCCGAGTCTCGATGGAAAGCGCGACGCTCACCCGGCGGCGACCGGGCTCGATCCGGTTGGGGCGCCTGCGCACGTTGCGCGCGTGGCCATGGGCTCCGCTCGCGTTCGCGACGCTGTGCGCCGGTGCGCTGATCGGCTACTTCGTCTACCCGACGTACCCGACGTACGACTCGTTCTACGCGCTGCTGTGGGGCCGCGACCTGCTGCACGCGCACCTGCCCGACTTCCGCGTCTATCGCGGCCCGACCGAGCATCCGCTGGCGATCGCGTTCGGCGCGTTCTGCTCGATCTTCGGCGACGGCGGCGCGCGCCTGATGGTGTTCGGCTCGATCGCGTCCTTCGTGGCGGCGGTCGTCGGCCTGTACCGGCTGGGGCGGCTGTGCTTCGGACCGGTCGTCGGCGTGATCGCGGCGCTGCTGCTGCTGAGCCGCTTCTTCGTCGAGTCGCTCTCCTCGCAGGGCTATCTCGACATCTCCTACGTGGCGCTGGTCGTGTGGGCGATCGTGCTGGAGGTGGAACGCCCCCGTCGCGGCACGGCGGTCCTGCTGATGCTCGCCGCGGCCGGGCTGCTGCGGCCGGACGCGTGGGTGCTGAGCGGCGTGTACTGGCTGTGGTGCTGGCCGCACGCCGACGGCCGCACGAGGCTGCGCAATCTCGCCCTGGCGGCGATCGCGCCGGTCGTGTGGGTGACGTTCGACGCGATCGTGACGGGCAACCCGCTGTACTCGCTGACCGCGACACACGGTCTCGCGCAGGAACTGGAACGCACCCAGGGCTTCGGCGCCGTCGTCTCCTCGCTGTGGTCCTACACCGAACGCATCGACAAGGTGCCGGTGATCGTGGGCGCGCTCGCGGGCATACCGCTCGCGATCTGGATGGCGCCGCGACGCGTGCTCGTGCCGCTGGCGGCGCTCGTGCTGCTGTACCTCGTGTTCCTGCTCGAGGGCGCCGGCGGCGCCTCGGTGATCGACCGCTACCTGCTCGGGGCGGCGACGGTGCTGCTGCTGTTCTGCGCGGTGGCGCTGGGAGGGTGGTCGATGCTGCGGCCGGGCTCGTGGGCGCGCCGTGTCTGGATCGCCGCCGCAGCGGCGCTGGTGGCCTTCGGCGCGACCTCGGCGGCGACGACGCTGAACCTCACGACGCTGAAGAACACGCTTGCCTACCACGAGGAATTCCATCTCGGCCTGGCCAACGCTCTGCACGCGCGCACCGTCGCGAGCACGCTGAAGCGCTGCCCGCTGCTGTCGCTGCCGAACAACAAGCTGATCCCCGACGCGCGCTGGATCCTCGACACCGTCGGCCAGCACGACATCGTCGCCCGCAGCCAGGCGCGCGCGGACGTCGGCAAGGGATCGCACACGCTCGAGAACCGCCTGCGTCGCGGCAGCGTCGCGGTGTATCCCCTCGGCAGCGCGATCTTCGTCGAGGCGATCGTGGACGTCGGCGACGACGCGCGCGACCAGGTGCCGGCAAAGGGCTTCCATCGCATCTACACGAGCCGCTACTACGCGGTCTATGCCAACTGCTGAGCGCCGCTGGGCCTGGCCGGCGCTGGCGCTGATCCTGGGCGGCGGGCTGGCGCTGCGCCTCTGGGGCGTGCGCCAGGGGCTGCCGTTCGTCTACAACATCGACGAGGCCGACCACTTCGTGCCGCACGCCGTGGCGATGTTCACGGCGGGGACGCTGAACCCGCACTACTTCGCGAACCCGCCGGCGTTCACTTACCTGCTGCATGCGGTGTTCGCCCTGTGGTACGGCGGCGCGCACGGCGCCGAGCACGCGCTCGCGCGCGACCCCGCCGGCGTGTACACGCTCGCGCGCGTGACGGCGGCGCTGCTGGGGACGGCGGCGCTGTGGCTGCTCTATCTGGTCGGGGCGCGGCTGTGGGGCCGCGCGGCCGGCCTGCTGGCGGCGGCGATCGAGGCGGTGGCGTTCCTGCCCGTGTTCTACGCGCATCTCGCAGTGAACGACGTGCCGACGCTGGCACCGCTGACGCTGTCGCTGCTGGGCAGCGCGGGGGTCCTGCGCAAAGGACGGCTGCGCGACCACGTGCTGGCGGGCGCCGGCCTCGGACTGGCGTGCGCATCCAAGTACACGGCGGGGATCGTTCTCGTTCCTTATGTCGCGGCGGCCGCCGCCTCGTTTCTGGCAGGCGCCGGCGGCCGGCGCACGCTCAGCGGTCTCGCCGCGATGGCAATGGCGGCCGTGCTCGCCTTCCTGATCGCGAACCCCTACGCGCTGCTGGACTTCTCGCGCTTCCATCGCGAACTCGTGCACCAGTCCTCGCAGTCGGCCGAATCGCAGGGCAAGCTGGGCGCTCCGAAACAGGGCGGGCTGGCCTACTACCTGTGGTCGCTGACCTGGGGCCTCGGATGGGTTCCCGCGCTCGCCGCGCTGGGCGGGGCGGTGGCGATCTGGCGTCGCAGCCTTGCGCTGGGTTGGATGCTGGTGCCCGCGCCGCTGCTGTTCCTGGCCTTCATGGGATTGCAGGGGCGCTATTTCGGTCGCTGGCTGATGCCGATCCTGCCGATCCTGTGCCTGCTGTCGGCGTTCTTCGCGCTGGAGGCGGCACGGGTGCTCGCGGCAGCGCTCTCGCGCGTGGCGCGCCGGGCCCTCGTGGCGCGCGTCGCGGCGGGCGGGGCCGCGGTGCTGCTCGTCGCGCTGCTGCTCGTGCAGGGCCTGCTCTACAGCGTGCACTCCGGCCTGGTGCTGGCACGCACCGACACGCGCACGCTGGCGCGGCAGTGGATGCTCGCCAACGTGCCGCGCGGCGCGCGCATCGTCGCCGAGCCGGTGTCGCCGGACAACTGGGCGCGCGAAGGACCCGGCAGGGCAGGCGCGCCCGCCTGCCCGGGATACCGCTGGTGCAAGTACCCCTCGACGCTCTCGCGGATAGATGCGGCCGGCACGATCGCGGGGGCCCAGCGGAGGGTGGGCATCGAGAGCTACGTGCGCACGCTCGCGCCGTCGCTGCTCGGTTACTACCGCCGCCACGGCTACTGCTGGGTGGTGAGCGGCTCCACGCAGGCCGACAGGGCACTCGTACAGCCCTCGGCTGTGCCGCTGGCGAGCGCCTACTACCGGGCGCTGGCGCAGCAGGGCAGCGTGCTGTTCAGCGCCTCCCCGTATGCGCGCGGCGCCGGCGCGGTCGCGTTCAACTTCGACTGGTCCTTCGACTACTACCCGATGGCATACGCCCGCCCGGGCCCGCAGATGACCGTCTACCGCCTGAGCGGCGGGCGCTGCGGCGCGTGAGCCCCGCGGCGCGCGCGAGGCGGTGCGCATACTGGCTGTTCGGCCAGGCTCCCTGCGGAGTTATCCTGGCTGTGAGCGATGGCGAGCACGACGAACACCGACATGCTGCACCTGGAGCGGGCGATCGAGCTGGCGCGCCGCGGCATCGGCGCGGTCAAGCCGAACCCGGTCGTGGGCGCCGTGATCGCGCGCGACGGCCACGTGCTGGGCGAGGGCTGGCACCGCGAGTACGGCGGCGCGCACGCGGAGGTGAACGCGATCGAGGCATGCGGGCTGGCGGACCTCACTCAGGCGACGCTGTACGTGTCGCTCGAGCCCTGCTGCCACGAGGGCAAGACGCCGCCGTGCACGGACGCGATCTTGCAGGCGGGGATCCGCCGCGTCGTGGTCGGCTCCGACGATCCCACCGAGAAGGCCTCCGGGCGCGGGCTGGGGATCCTGCGCGACGAGGGGGTCGACGTGGTGATCGCGGAGGGCGAGGTCGCGGGCGCCGCGCGGCTGCTCAACCAGGCGTTCCGCAAGCATGCGCGCGTGGGCCGGCCCTGGGTGCTGTTCAAGTCGGCGATGACGCTGGACGGCAAGGTGGCCACCCGCACGGGGGACTCGAAGTGGATCAGCGGCGAGGACAGCCGCGAGCTCGCGCATCGCTGGCGGGCCTCGGTGGACGCGGTGGTGGTGGGGATCGGCACGGCGCTCGCCGACGACCCGCAGCTGACGGCGCGGCCGAGCGGGCTGCCCGCGGAGCCGAGCGCGCAGCCGCGGCGGGTCGTGTTCGACTCGCTCGCGCGCCTTCCTCCCGGCTCGCAGCTGGTCGCCGCCGCGGCGGAGGTGCCGCTCACGATCGTCGCCTCGCGTGCGGCAGCGCGCGCAGACACGGACGCGCTCGAGGCGGCGGGCGTGCAGGTGCTGGTGGCGACCGGGGAAAACGAGCCCGCGCGCGTGCGCTCGGCGCTCGACCAGCTCGGCGCGATGGGCATCAGCTCGCTGCTGCTGGAGGGCGGGCCGCACCTCGCCGGCGCGTTCCTCGACGCGGGCGAGATCGACGAACTGCGCCTGTTCCTGGCGCCGCTGCTGCTGGGCGGCTCCGCGGCGCGCGATCCGCTGGAGGGCGAAGGCGTCGAGCGCATCGCCGAGGCGCTGCGCGCGCAGACGATGAGCTGCGACGGGATCGGCGAGGACATCCTGATCTCGGCACGGCTGCGAGAGTGGTGAGATGTTCACGGGCCTGATCGCCGACCTCGGCACGGTCCGCGCGGTGCGGGCGGGCGCAGACGGCGCGACGCTCGAGATCGCGACGGCGCTTGCGGGCGAGCTGCGCGATGGGGATTCGATCGCTGTCAACGGCGTGTGTCTGACAGCCACGACGCGCGCCGCCGACGGCTTCCAGGCGCAGGCGATGCACGAGACGCTGCGCCGATCCTCGCTCGCCGCGCTCGCACCGGGCACGCGCGTGAACCTGGAGCTCGCGCTGAGAGCCGGCGACCGGCTCGGGGGCCATGTGGTGCAGGGCCACGTCGACGGCACGGGGATGCTCGCGCAGGTCGAGCAGGACGGCTTCTCACGGATCCTCGAGATCGATGCGGAGCCCGAGCTGACGCGTTACCTGGTCGAGAAGGGCTCGGTCGCGCTCGACGGCGTCAGCCTGACCGTCAGCGCGCTGCGCGACGACGGCTTTGCGGTCTCGCTGATCCCGGAGACGCTGGCGCGCACCACGCTCGGCTCGCTCGCACCCGGCGCTACGGTGAACATTGAGGTCGACATCCTCGCCAAGCACGTAGAGCGACTGCTGGGGGCAAGAACATGAGCACCGAGACCCGCTCCGCCTTCTCGACCATCGAGGAAGCGCTCGAGGACATCCGCCAGGGCA
>DASWSH010000090.1:0-16947 GCA_036402735.1 Solirubrobacteraceae bacterium
TGGGATCGCCGCGTGCGCGCGCTGATCGTCGACGAGGGGCGCGACCGCGCCTCGGTTGCCGCGGCACGGGCACTGGCGGCGCGCGGCTGGACCGTCGGCAGCGCCTCGCCGGCGCCGAGCCTCGCCTCGCGATCACGCGCCATCTCGAGCTGGCACCGCGTCGCGCACAGCGACGACGGCGAGCAGGCCTTCCTCGGCTCTCTCTGCGAGGTCGTCGACGACGGGCGCTTCGACGTCGTGTTCGTCACGTGGGAGAGCGCGGTGGAACTGGTCTCCCGGCACCGGGAGACGCTGCCCTTCCCCGTCGGCTACGGCCCCCATGACGGCGTGATGTGCGCGATGGACAAGGCACGGATGACGCTCGTCGCGCAGGAATGCGGGCTCGCGGTGCCGCGCACCGCCTCGCCGGCGGACTACGGGCGTGACCCGTTTCCCGGTCCGGCGATCGTCAAGCCGGCGCTGCAGACGGAGGTGGCCGAGAAAGCCGAGGCCTTCGCCGACCCGCGGCGCGCGATCGCGCACGCGAGCTCGCTTGAACGCGCCGGGGGCCGCGCGATCGTCCAGGAGCAGGTAGAGGGCCGGCTGATCGCGCTCACGCTCGTCGCCGGCCCGCGCGGCATCGTCTCGGTCGCGCAGCAGCTCGCCGAGAAGGTATGGCCGCATCCCGCCGGCGTCACCGCCAGGGGGGTCACGGTGCCGGTCGACCGTGAGCTGCTCGAGGCGGTCGAGCGACTGCTCGCGCGGCTGCAGTGGGAGGGCATGGCGCAGCTGCAGTTCCTGCAGGTGGCGGACGGCCGCAGGCTGCTGATCGACCTGAACCCCCGCTTCTACGGGTCTCTCGCCCTCGCCGTGCGTGCGGGCGCCAACCACCCCGACGTGTGGGGACGCCTGATCACCGGACGCGACGTGGCGCGCGTCGAAGCCCGACCGGGTGTGCGCTACCAGTGGTTCTCGCGCGACCTGCGGGCCTCGCTGGCATCGCCCCGCCCGGTGCTCGAGACCGCGCGCTGCGTGCGCGTCGGCGCCACCGCCGCGCACAGCCTGTGGAGCTGGAGCGAGCCGGCGCTCGCGCCGCGGTTCCTCGCCTCGCAGTTCGCCCGCAAGCTCAAGCGCCGGCTCCCGTCGCGCCGCGGCAGCGGCGACGCCCGCGCGACGGCGGCGCTGCACGGGCTTCCCGTCGCCGCCGCGTCCAGCCGTGCGCTGCGCAGCCGGCCGGTGCCGCCGCGACCGGTCAGGGTGGCCCAGCGCGTCGCGATGAAGGCCGGGCGGCTGAGCTTCGAGGATGCGTGGCTCGCGCCGCTGCAGGAGCTGCGCCGCCGGCAGCTGGGGCAGGCGGCAGACGGCCCGCCGCGGCTGCTCGTGCGCGTCGACGAGTTCCCGTACTACTCAGGCTTCGACGACCCCAAGTTCGGCTACGAGGCATCCGAGCGCTTCCATCTGGTGATGGCCGAGGCGGGCGTGCCGCATCTGATGTCCGTGGTCCCGCAGTGGACGCACGAACCGCTCGTGCCCGGCTCCTCGGGAGGCCGGCGCCTGGACGATCGCGACTGTGCCCTGCTCGAGCGCATGCGTGGCGACGGAGTGACGCTCGCCCAGCACGGCTGCACGCACCGCACCCGTTACACCGACCCGCGCCGGCATTCGGAGCTGTGCGGGCTGAGCCCGGCGGCTCTGGGGCAGCTGCTCGATGAGGGCCGCGCCAAGCTCGCCGACGCCGGCGTGCACCCGCGCGTGCTCGTGCCTCCGTTCAACCGCTTCGACGCCTCGCAGTGGCAGACCCTTGCGGAGCGCTATGCCGTCGTCACGGGGGGACCTGAGAGCGTGGCGCTGATGGGCTTCCACGGCGGGCCGCAGTGGCGCGGTGACGCGGTCTACCTGCCCTGCTACGCGCCGCTTTACGCCACTGCCGCCCGCGTGCTGCCGGCTGTGGAGGCGCTGATCGAGCAGCGCATCGCGACCTGGATACCAGTCGTGCTGCACACCGGCTGGGAGATCGACGACGACTTCGCGGCGCTCAGGCGCCTTGCGCAGCGGATCGCGCCCTACGCCGCTTCCTGGGATGAGTTCCTTGCAGACGTCGATGTCAGCCATGGCAACTGAGCGCGCGCTGGTGGCACTGGCGCGGCTGCTCACGCCGCCGCTCGAGCGCGTGCTCAACTCCCGTCCGGTCCGGCGGCGGCTGCAGAGGCGGGCGCTGGCGGCCTGGGACGCCGCAGCCGAGCCGCTCGTGCTGTGCTACGGAAACATCAACCGCAGCCCCTTCGCCGTCGCGCTCGTGCGCGCCCGCACCTCCGCAAGGCCGCGCTCGTCAGGCCTGTATCCGCGCACCGGCCGGGCGGCGTCGCAGGCGGCACGGGAGGAGGCCACGCGGCGGGGCGCGAGCCTCGACGCGCACCGCTCTACGCTCGTCACGCGCGAGGAGCTTCGCGCCGCGGAGGCGATCTTCGTCTTCGACCTGGAGAACGCGGCGCGGCTCGCCCGCATGCTGCCGGCGGCGCTCGCAAAGACGCATCTGTTCGCGACCCTCGCCCCCGAGGGCGCGCCGGTCGTCGTCGATCCCCACGGTCGCGGGCCGCGCGTGGCCGCCGAAGTGTTCGCGCGGATCGCAGCGATCGTCGACGCGCTAGCGTCGCGCCCGATGCCGCCGCGCTGACATCGCGGCTATGTAGCCTGCCGAGATGCCCCGCGAGAGCATCACCGCATGCCTGATCGTCCAGGACGAGGAGAGCAGGCTGCCCGCGGCGCTCGCGAGCATCGGGTTCTGCGACGAGATCATCCTCGTCGACGGCGGCTCGCGCGACGGCACGGTCGAGATCGCCCGCGCCGCCGGTGCGAGAGTGATCGAGAACCCCTGGCCGGGCTTTGCCGCACAGCGCAACGTCGCGCTCGACGCCGCGCACGGGGACTGGGTGCTCGAGATCGACGCGGACGAGCGAGTGTCCGCGCAGCTGCGCGAGAGCATCCTCGCGCTGCTCGACAGCGACCCCCCGGCGCAGAAGGACATGGCGATCTTCGCGCTGCGCAACCGCTTCCTCGGCCGCCTGCTCGGACCGTCCGCGAAGTACCCGGCCTACCGCTCGCGTCTGTTCCGCCGCGGCAGGTACCGCCACGATGAGAGCCGTGCGGTTCACGAGGGCCTCGACGTGCACGAGCGCCCGCTCGTGCTGGCGGGCGATCTCGAGCACGAGCTGGCCGACTCGCTGCCGGAAGCCGTGCGGGACATGCTCGCCTACGCACGCCTGGAGAGCGCGCACGTGGTCCGACCGCGCTCCCCGCTCGCCTACGTGAAGGGAACCCTGCTGAGGCCGTGCGCGAAGCTGCTGTACCGCACGATCCTCGACGGCGGCTGGCGCGACGGGTGGCGGGGGCTGCTGAAGATCTCGCTCGACGTCAGCTCGGACGTGCTCGTCTGGCTCAGCGTGCTGCGCGGCGCGGGCGCGCACGAGCAGGCGCAGCATGCCCTGCCCGAGCATTTCGGCAGACGGCGCGTCGGGCAGATGAAGGTCGTGGTGCTCGCCAGCTCACCGCGCGCGGCGGCCGGCGCGGCAGCGCAGCTCGGACGTCTGCACGAACACGCAGTCGACGTGACGCTGATCGCGCCGCAGCCGCCCGCGGGGCTCGAGCTGCCCTTTCAGCCGCTGCGCGGTCTCGGCCCGATCGCACTGGTGCGCACGATCGAGGCGGAGACGCACGTGCGACGCATCGACGCGATCGTCGCCGCCGACGCACGAGCGCGGATCGCGCTGCTCGCGCTGCCGCCGAGCCTGCGCCCGCCGTTCGCCGACGGCCGCGAGCTCGCCGACCTCGCCTCCTCCTGAGCGCAGCCGCAAGTTCGACCACGTTCGCCGCCGCGGTTGCTCATTCGGGAATCAGCCGGTCGCGGACCGACTCGAACTCTTCCTGCGCCTGCTCGTAGTCGTCGTGGCGCCCGATGTCCAGCCAGTAGTCCTCGCTCAGCCAGGAGCGCACCACCTCTTCGGCGGCGATCAGGCGCAGGATCAGATCCGGGAAGTCCAGCCGCACGCCCGGCTCGATGTGCGCCAGCGCGCGCGGTGCGAAGCAGTACACGCCCATCGAGGCGATGTAGTCGATCTCGGGCTTCTCGTCGTAGCCGGTCAAGCGTGTCGGGTCGCCGTTGTCACCAAAGCGCAGCACGCCCAGCGAGACCTGGATGTGACGCTTCTTGGTCGCGATCGTCGCGGCCGCGTCGCTGGCACGGTGACGGTCCAGCAGCGCGCCATAGTCGATGTCGGTGAGCACGTCGCCGTTCATCACCAGGATGTCATCGTCGGCGAGCCCGTCGATCAGCGCGAGCGCGCCGACCGTTCCCAGCGGCTCGTGCTCGCGGAAGTAGTCGATCTGCAGCCCGTAGGCCTCGCCGTCGCGGAAGAACGCCTCGATCAGCTCGGCGAGGTAGCCGGTGGCCATCGTGATGCGCTCGAAGCCGTGTGCCTTCAGCTGGCGCACGACGATGTCGAGTACCGGGCGGTCGCCGATCGGCATCAGCGGCTTCGGCAGCACGGTCGTGTAGGGCCGCAGCCGCGTGCCCTCGCCGCCGGCCAGGATCACCGCGCGCCTCATCTGATCGCCTCCGAGAAGAGCTGCTCGATGCGCGCTGCGACGACCGGCGCCGCGTACGTCGCCTCGGCGTGGGCGCGCGCGGCTTCTCCCGCGCGGCGCGCCTGCTCAGGGTCCGCGCTGAAGCGCTCGAGCAGCGGCAGCAGCGAGGCTGGGTCGTTCTCCGGCGATGCGATGCCGCCGATCTCCGGCGTGATCATGTCCGCGACGCCCTCGGCGCCCGTCGACAGGCAGGGGCGCGAGGCGAGCATGCCCAGGATCACCGCACGCGGCGCGCCCTCCGTGGGGCTGGGGCAGAACACCGACACGTCGAAGGCCGACAGCACATCCGGAACCTCCGAGCCGGGCGTCGCGATGAAGTGCGCGCGGCCGTTCAGCGGGCGCGCGAGCTCGCGCAGCGACTGCTCGGTCTCGCCGTCGCCGGCGAGTATCAGGTGCGCGTCGTCGCGCTCGAGCGCCCTGACCGCCTCGACCACGACGTCGTTGCGCTTCTTCGGGTGAAAGCGCGAGATGCAGCCGACCACGAACGCATCCGAAGGGATGCCCAGCTCGGCGCGCACGCGCTCGCGGCCCTCGCCGTTGAAGCGGATCTCCTCTGTGCGCAGCACGTTCGGCACGACGACCACCTTCTCCGCCTCGACGCCGACGTCGAGGACGGACCGGCGCGTGCCCTCGGAGACCGCCATCACCAGCGGCACCTGCGCCGCCGCGCGCAGGTAGGCGCGCCGCGGCAGGCCCTTGCGCAGCGGGAACGGCACGGGCCCCCACTCCGCCCACACGACGGTGCGGCGCAGCTCCGCGGGCAGCTCTCGTGCCAGCAGCTGCTCCTTCTTGTAGTGGACCATCAGCACGTCGTAGGGAGCCTGCTCGCGCAGCGCAGCGCGCAGCGTCGCAAGCAGCCGCGGCGAGCGCAGCGCGAGCGAGCCCCAGCTGCGCGTCGAGAGCTTCGGCCCGATCGAGATCGGCACGACCTCGACCCCCGTGTCACGGCCGATGCCGGGCATGTCGCTCAGCATCACCGTCTCGTGGCCGCGCTGGCGCAGCGCCTCGAGCATCTCCATCGCTGCGAACTCCGCGCCGCCGCTGGAGTCCGTCGTCATCACGCTCACGATCTTCATCGCGCCCTGGCCTCCGCTTGCGAGCCCGCTTCGCGTCCGCCGCCGCGCGCGCCGGCGCCATTGCCGGCCGCCGCGCGCACCGCCTGGACCACCGTGTCGACTTGATCGATCGTCATCGTCGCGCTGAGCGGCAGCGCGCAGTGGCGATCGCCGACCGCGGTGGCGTTCGGCAGCTCGCCGGGCGCGACAGTGCCGCGGTACTCGCTGAACGTGTGCAGCGGCGGATACCAGGTCGTCTGGATGCCGTTCGCTTTGAGCTGGTCGCGGAACGCGTCGCGCCTGGAACGGTCGGGGAGCAGCACCGGGAAGGCGAAGTGCGAGGAGCGCTCGACGGCCTGCTGCTCGAAGCACAGCTCGACGCCGGGCACCTCCGCGAGCCGCTCGCGGTAGGCGCGCACGGTGGCGCGGCGCGCATCGAGGCTCTCGGCGAGACGGCCCAGCCGGCTCAGCCCGAGCGCCGCACGGGGCTCGTCGAGACGGAAGTTGTAGCCGATGTCGACGATGTCGTAGGCGGGATCGTGACCGCGGTGGCGGTCCCAGGTGCTGCTCGTCATCGCGTGCGAGCGCAGCAGCCGCACGCGCGCGGCCAGCTGCTCCTCGCCGCTGGTGACCATGCCGCCCTCGCCGATCGACAGCTGCTTCTTGGAGAAGAACGAGAAGGCGCCGAGTGCGCCGACGGTGCCGACCTGCCTGCCGGTCTCGTCCACGCGCGCGCCGATCGCCTGGGCGCAGTCCTCGATCAGCGTGAGCCCTCGCTCCTCGCAGAGCCGCTGCAGCTCGTGCACGCGCGCGGGGTAGCCGCAGAAGTGCACCGCCACGACGGCCTTGGTGCGCGGCGTGATGCGCCGCTCCACGTCCTCCGGGTCGAGGTTGAAGTCGTGCGGGCTGACGACGTCGCAGAACACCGGCGTCGCGCCCGTGTAGCGGGGGCCGCCGGCGCTCGCCACGAAGGTGAACGAGGGCACGATCACCTCGTCGCCCGGGCCCAGGCCGGCTGCGAGGGACGCGAGGTGCAGCGCGGCGGTGCCGCTGGACACGGTGACCGCGTGGGGTGAGCCGGTCCACTCGGCCAGCGCCTGCTCGAAGGCGGCGGTGCGGGGACCCATCGTCAGCCAGCCCGAGCTCAGGCAGTCCATCACCGCCTCGATGTCCGCCTCGGAGATGCTCACGTCCGTCAGCGGCACGACCCACTCGCCCGCCTGCCCGCCGCGATCGGGGATGTCCCGTGCCGGGTTGCTCATCGCCGCACCACCTCGGCAAGCGCCGTGACGACGCGGTCCTGGTCCTCGTGGCTCATGTGCGGGTAGAAGGGCAGCGTCAGCTCCGTGCGCGAGGCCAGCTCGGTGTGGGGCAGCGACGCCGGCCAGCGGTCGCGGTAGGCGCTGAAGAGGTGCAGCGAGGGGTAGAAGATGCTTGTCTGGATGCCGCGCTCGCGCAGCATGCTGCTGACCTCGGCCTGGCGGCCGTCCTGCTCGAGCATGATCGGGATCACGTAGCAGGAGGAGCCGGGGATGTCCTCGTCGCGGAACGGCACGATGATGCCCTCGATCTGTTTGAGCATCGAGCGGTAGCGGCGGGTGAGGGCCCGGCGGGTGTCGATTTCCTGCTCGAGCCGGCCCAGCCGCGAGAGCAGCAGCGCCGAACGCGGCTCGTCCAGGCGGTAGTTGAAGCCGAGCCCGACCACGTCGTAGGTGTCGGTGCGGCCGCTGTGACGGTCCCAGGTGCCGCTCGTCATCGTGTGCGAACGGTGCGAGCGCACGCTCGCCGCCACCTCGTCGTCGTCGGTGCAGAGCAGGCCCCCCTCGCCGACCGAGAACACCTTGTTGGAGAAGAAGCTGAACGCGCCCGCGAGGCCGAAGGTGCCGAGTTTGCGCCCGCCCAGCTCCGCGCTCGGCGCGTGCGCGACATCCTCGATCAGCGCCACGCCGCGCTCGTCGCACAGCTCCTTCAGCCGCTCGGCCGCGGCCGCGTAGCCGGCGTAGTGGACCACGCAGACGGCCTTCGTGCGCGGCGTGATCTTGCGCGCCACGTCGTCGGGGTCGAGGCTCGGCTGCTCACGCGAGACGATGTCCGCGAACACCGGCGTGCCGCCGCAGTACACGACCGCGGCCGCCGTCGCCGCGAACGTGAAGGATGGAACGATCACCTCGTCGCCCGGGCCCACGCCCGCTGCCAGGTAGGCGAGGTGCAGCGCCGCCGTGCAGCTGGAGAGGGCGATCGCGTGCTTGCAGCCCAGGTGCTCGGCGAAGGCCTGCTCGAAGGCAGCCGTCTTCGGGCCCATCGTGAGCCAGCCCGAGCGCAGCGTCTCGGCGACCGCCTCCAGGTCCTGCGGCGCCAGCCGCAGATCGAAGAGGGGCAACTCGGGGAACGTGCCTGTCGCGGCCATCGCCAGTCTCGCCGGATCGCCCGAGTCGCGGCTCAGGGGATGTTCTTGTAGCGGCTGTCGAACGGGTCGCCGAATGCGTCGCGGTCGAGCGCCTCGATGATCTCGCCGATCCCGTCGGGCACGGTCATCAGCGTCTCGAAGCCCAGCTCCTCGCGGATCCTGTCGAAGCTGACCTTGTAGTCGCGCGGATCCTCGTCCTTCTTCACATAGGAGACGTGGCCGCGGTCGATCTGCCTGCCGATCTCCTCGACGAGGTCCAGCTTGCGGTAGTTCTCACCCGAGCGGCCGGCGTTGAAGACCCTGCCGTGCACCTTCTCGGCCGGCGCCTCCAGCACCGTGCGCACGGCGCGCCCGGCGTCGCGCACGTGGATGTAGGGGCGCCAGAACTGCTCGCCGAACACTTCCAGCTCGCGGTCGGCCCACAGTTCGCGCGTGAACTCGTTGACGGTCAGATCGAAGCGCATGCGCCGTCCCACGCCGTACACGGTCGCGAAGCGCAGGCAGGTGGGGGAGAGGCCGTTCTCGGCGCCCAGGATCAGCCGCTCCATGCCGACCTTCTGCTCGGCGTAGAGCGACACGGGTCGCAGCTCGCCGTCCTCGGTGATCGGCACGGTCGGGTCGGACATGCGGCCGTAGTTCGAGCAGGTCGAGGCGAACACGAGCCGCTCGACGCCCAGCCGCGATGCGTCCGCGACCAGCGCCTCGGTGGCCTGCACGTTGACCTCGTCCGACAGCCCGGGGTCGAGTGCGCAGGCGGGATCGCCGACGATCGCGGCGAGGTGCACGACGCCGTCGGCGCCCTGCAGCGCGCGCTCGCGCGCCTGCGTGTCGCGGATGTCGCCGCGGATCACCTGCACGCCTGCCGCCTCTTGCTCGGCGGCGACGTCCTCCTGGCCGTGCAGCAGAGAGTCGAGCACCCGCACGTCGTGGCCCGCCTCCAGCAGCTCGCGCGCCAGCAGCGCGCCGATGTAGCCGCTGCCCCCGGTCACCAAAGTCGTCCTCGCCACGTCCAGTCTCCCTTTCTGTTTTGCTGGAGCGGACACGCCCGCGTGACCGCACCGGGCGCACCCGGCACCCAATGTAGTAGCGCTATCGGCACCGTCCCGGTGGCGCTTGAGGCGAGGCGCCGCGTGCGCCGATACTTCTTGGAAGAAGATGTCGACGAGCACCGCCGCCACCGCGACCAGGCAACACGCCGCACACGACATCCTCGTCCAGATCGTCGCGCGCGTCGCCAACCTGGCGCTCGGCGTCGTCGTCACCGCGCTGCTCGCGCGAACGCTCGGCAGTGCCGGCTACGGCGAATGGAGCACGATCCTGGTCGTGCTCGGCCTGGTCGGTTACCTCGCCAGCTTCGGGATGGAACAGGCCGTCGTGCGCGAAGTCGCCGCCGATCCCGCCAGCGAGGCGCGCTGGTTCGGCGCGATGATGTACCTGCGCCTGACGCTGCTTCTGCCGGTCCTCGTCGGTTCGGTCGTGGCGATCGTGCTGCTGCACAGCTCGCACCGGATGCTGATCGCGGGCCTGATCCTCACGGCGACGATGCCGTTCGACGGAGTGAGCGTGATGCAGCTCGTCTTCCAGCTGCGTCTGAACAACCTCGTGCCGATGCTCGTGCTGACGCTCCGAAGCGTGCTGTGGGGAGCGGCCGTCTTGATCGTCTACTGGACGCACTCCCCCGGCGGCGGCATGATCGTGCTCGCGATCGCGATGGCCGGCACGAACGCGATCGGCTCGCTCGTGCAGACGCTCGCCGCGCTGCGCGTGCTGGGCCGCTTCCCGCGACCGTCGCGCGAGCACCTGCGCCCGCTGATCAAAGTGGGCGTGCCGATCGGCCTGTCGGGCGTGCTGATCATCGCCTACGCGCGCATCGACCAGCTGATCGTCTTCCAGGTCTCAGGCCCCCGCGCAGCCGGCCTGTACGGGGCGGTGTACGGCGTGCTCGACCAGTCCCATTTTGTGCCCATCTCCGTCCTGACCACCCTGACCCCGGTGATCGCCGCCTCCTGGCCGCGCAACCGCGAGCGCATGCTGCGAGCGGTGCGCCAGGGTGCTGAGCTGCTCGCGATAGCCTCGCTCGGCGCGCTGTCCTTCTCGATCGTGGCGGCCGGCCCGGTCGTGCGGCTCGTGTTCGGGCCGCAGTTCGCCGATGCCGCCCCCGCCCTTCCGATCCTCACCGCCACCTTCGTGTTCATCTGCTTCGGCTACCTCAACGGAAACCTGATGGCCGTGCTCGGCCTGCAGCGGCGGATGCTGAGGATCGGGCTGTGGGCGCTGTTGCTCAACGTGGCAGGCAACCTGCTGCTCGTGCCCCCGTTCGGGTTCATCGCGGCGGCGTGGATGACGCTCGCCACCGAGCTGCTCGTCTGCGTGCTGAGCACCAAACAGATCCTGGCGCGGCTCGAACTCGGGCTGCCGGCACCGGGTCGCATCCTGCGCAGCGCGATCGCGGCGGCGGTGCTGGCCGGTGCGCTCGCGCTGATGCGCACCGCGGGCGTGCCGCTCGGCGGCCTGGCCGCGGGTGCGTGTCTGCTCTATCCGGCGCTGCTGTACGCGCTCGGCGCGGTCGAGCCCGGAGACCTGGCCTCCGTGCTGCGGCGCAGGGGGGGATAGCGACGCGATGCACGCATTCGTGATCGCGATCGGGCTGCGCGAGCTGCCGCTGGCGCACATCGTCGGCGCGATCCACCGCGTCGGCGCTGGATTCGGCCTCGACGCCCGCACCGCCTGGCAGGTCCGCTCATCCGGCGGCCTGATCGCTGCTGCCGGGCTGCACCACGGTCCGGTCGCCGCCCCCCGCCGATACCTGGACCGCTCCGAGCCGCTCGTGACGCTGTTCGACGGGCTTCCGGTCGATCCGTGCGGTGCGCGCGACGCGCATGATGCCCGGCAGCTCGCCGCCGGCTGGGACAGCTGGCTCGATGATCTCGAGGGGCAGTTCTGCGCCCTGCAGCTGGACCTGCGCGAGGAGACCGTGCAGGTGCGCACCGACAGCTTCGGCCTGGTGCCGGTGTTCGCGATGAGCAGCGGCGGCGGCACGCTGCTCAGCAACAGCGTCGAGGCGATCCGCGAGCTGCTCGGCCCGAGCGAGCCGGACCCGATCGGCATCAGCACGATGGTCGGCTTCGGCTGGGCCTCGGCGCGGCACACGTTGCTCGCGGACGTGCGTGCGCTCGCCGGCGGCTCGACGCACACGTTCCGCGCCGGCGGTGTCCAGACGCACATCCGCTTCGGCCCCGGCCGGCTCGATCGCAGCAGCGAGCGCGCGACGAGCGGCTCGGAGCTCGCCGAGCACCTCGCGGGGATGGTGCAGCACGGTCTGCGCGGCATCGAGCCGTTGCGCTGTGCCGTCACGGGCGGACGCGACACGCGGCTGCTGCTGGCGTTCGTGCGCAGATGCGGCCTGCAGGCCGACTACTACACGATCGGCCGCGACACCGATGACGACGTGAGGTGGGCGAGGATGCTCGCGCAGAGCTTCGGCTTCCCACACCGCACCGTGCTGGCCGAGCACGATCTCGACCTCGACTGGACCGCGGCGGCCGGGCGCTTCCTCTCGCAGACGGACGGCCTCTCGAGCCTCGGCCAGCTGATCGACTACGCCGAGCTACCCACGCGTGTGGAGAGTCTCGGCGTGAAGTTGTGGGGGATCGGCTCGGAGATCGGGCGCGTGGGTCAGACGGACACCGCGATCAGCGCCTCCGCGCTGCCGCTGCTGGGCCGGTCGCTGCGCCTGCAGCAGAAGGTGCTGGCGATGAAGGCGGACCCCTACCGCAGCGTGATGACGGCGCAGGCGCAGGAGCTGCTCGACCGCAGCGTCGCGGACTTCGCGGCCGAGCGGCGCGAGGAGGGCTGGTCGGTCGACGAGATCGCCGAGCTGTTCTTCATCTTCGAGCGTGTCGCCTGCCACGGCTCCGCCGGCCCGCGCCGGGCAGCGGCCGCCGACGACCTCTTCAGCCCCTTCTGCTCGCGCCGCTACACCGAGTGGTGCCTGTCGCGGCCCGCCGCCGAGCGTTATGTGGAACGGCCGTATGTCGAGATGCTCGCGCACGTCTCGCCGGAGCTGCTCACGTTCCCGTTCATGGTCCCGCTGAAGCCGGCGCTGCCGTGGATGCGGGTGCCGCGCGCCGCGCGCCGCATCGCCGGGCTGCTCGCGCTCAGGCTGAGGCGCGAGCAGGCGGGCATCGAGCTCGAGAACGGCCGCGCGCCGTTCGTGTTCGAGTGGTTCGAGCAGCGGCTGGAGATGCTCGACGAGCTGTTCTCGCGGCCGAGCTCGCCGTTGTGGGAGCTGATCGACCGCCCGCGCGTGCGCGCGCTCCTGCACGCGACCCCGCAGGAGCGCTATCCCCACCTCGAGCCACTGCTGCGCGCGGCGACCGTCGCGTGGTACTTCGACGGGCCGCGCTGAGAGGGCTGGCATGCACGCGTTCGCGATAGCGGTGGGTCTGCCCCACATCTCCGGCGAGCAGCTCGCCGAGGCGATGCGGGACGTCGCCGGCCACTTCGAGCTGGATTCCTCCACCGCCTGGGAGGCCGGCTCGCCCTCGGGCGCCGTGCTCGCGGCCGGCATCCATCACGGTGCCAGCGCTGCTCCCCGCAGCTACGTTCACCGCGCCGAGCAGGTGGTGACCGCATTCGACGGGCTTCCCGTCGACCCGAGCGGTTCCCGTGCGGCGCACGATGCCGCGGCGCTGGCGGAGGGCTGGCGCGACTGGGTGGACGGGCTCGAGGGGCAGTTCTGCGCGGTGCGCGCCGACCTGCGCGGCGAGTCGGTGGAGGTTCGCATGGACACGTTCGGCCTGGTGCCCGTCTTCGTGATGCACGAACGCGGCGGCACGCTGCTCAGCAACAGCGTCCACGTGATCCGGCGGCTGCTCGGTCCCCGCGCGATCGATCCGCTCGGCGTCAGCACGATGGTCGGCCTCGGATGGGCGTGCGACCGGCGGACGCTGCTCGCCGACGTGCGCGCGCTCGCCGGCGGATCCGTTCACACGATCACCGCCGAGGGCATCGAGAGCCGCACCACGTTCGGTCCCGAGCACCTCAGGCGCGAGCGCCCCACGGCCGGCCCTGAGCAGCTTCTCGACTTCATGGAGTCGATCGTCGCGAGCGCCACGCGCGCGGTCCGGCCGGTGCGCTGCGCGCTCACAGCCGGGCGCGACACGCGGCTGCTGCTGGCGCTGATGCGCAGCCGCGGCGTCGAGGCCGACTACTACACGATCGGAAGTCGCACCGATGCCGACGTCCTGTGGGCGCAGCGGCTCGCCAGCGAGTTCGGCCTCGAGCACCGCACGATCCTGGCCGAACGCGATGCCGCGCGCAACGGGACCGTCAGCGCCGAGCTGTTCCTCGCGCAGACCGACGGGCTGTCCAACCTCAACCAGCTGGTGGACTACGCGGAGCCGCCTCCCAGCTTGCCGCAGATCGGCGTCAAGGTGTGGGGGATCGGCTCGGAGATCGGACGGGCCGGACCCGGCGACACGCCGATCAGCGCCGCCATGGTGCCGCTGCTGGGCAGCTCTCTGCGCATGCAGGAACGACTGCTCGCGATGAAGGCCGACGCGTACCGTCCGCTGATGACCGCCCAGGCGCAGGTGCTGCTCGATCGGAGCATCGCGGACTTCGCTGCCGCGCGGCTCGCGGAGGGATGGCGGGTCAACGAGATCGCGGAGCTGTTCTTCGTGTTCGAGCGCGTCGGCTGCCACGGCGCCGCCGGCCCGCGCCGGGCGGCCGCCCGCGATGACCTGTTCAGCCCGTTCTGCTCGCGCACGTACGCGGAGTACTGCCTGTCGCTGACCCCTGCGCAGCGATACGTCGAGCTCCCCTACCACCAGCTGCTCTCGCGCGCATCGCCCGAGCTCTACTCCTTCCCGTTCGAGGTCCCGCTGCGTCGTCCGTGGCCGCCGATGAGCGCGCCGCGCGCGCTGCGCCGGCTCGGCCGCGTCGCACTCGGCAGGCGGATCGCCGGCGGTGCGCCGCCCGCCGACGCTCATGTGCCCTTCGTGTTCGAGTGGTTCGAGCAGCACCTCGAGGAGGTCGACGACCTGTTCGCCCAGCCCGCGTCGGAGCTGTGGGAGCTGATCGACCGCGATCGCGTGAGGGCGCTGCTGCACGGGACCCGCGCCGAGCGCTATCCGCACCTCGAGGGCCTGCTGCGGGCGGCGACCGTGGCCTGGTACTTCCACGGACCGGGTCGCGCCTGATGCGCGTGCTCGTCGTCTCGAACCTCTATCCGCCGGTCGTGCGCGGAGGCTATGAGGTCGAGTGCTCGGCCGTCGTCGAGCGGCTCGCGGCGGCGCACGAGCTGCTCGTGCTGACGAGCGACCTCGACGCCCGCTCGGCAGCGGGCGGCGCCGGCGACGTTCGCCGTGAGCTGCGTTTCCTGCCCGACGATTGGCGCGGCGCGGTGCAGGCTCCGTCCGCGGCCCTGCGGGCCGTCGCGGCAGCCCGCCGCGCGCTCGCGTGGAGGCCCGACATGGTTTACGTGTGGAACCACTCGAGCACGCCGCAGGCGGCGCTGCGCGTGCTCGCGGACGCGGGCATGCCGATCGCCTTCCGCCCCTGCTCGCATGCGCTCGGAAGCCTGTTCGTCGGCGACCAGTTCATGCGCGAGCTGCTGCCGGGAGAACGCCGGCCGGCGCGCGCCGCATGGGCGGCGGCCTGCCGCGGCGTCAACGCGCTGCCGCAGCTGCGGCTGCGCCCGCGGGCGCCGTTGCGCGCGGCGATCGCGTGGAACGCGGAGTTCATGCGTGCCGCGGTCAAGCCCCCGGACTTCGTGCAGCCCGTGCTGGAGCGCGTCGTGCACTCCGTGCCGCGCCATGGCGCCCTTTACGAGGCGGTCGAGCGGGCGCCGGCGCAGAAGCCGGAGATCGTGTTCCTCGGCAGGGTCACGCCGTTCAAGGGGCTCGAGGTGGCGATCCGCGCGCTCGCCGGCCTGCGCGAGCGTCACGGCATCGAGGCAACGCTGGTCGTGATCGGGCCGGAGGACGCGGGTCACGGCGCGGAGCTGCGGCGGCTGGCGGCGCAGCTCGGGCTGGACGGCGCGATCCGCTGGCAGGGCCAGCGCACCCCCGAGCAGGCGGCGGCGCAGCTGGCGAGCGCCCACGCGCTGATCGTGCCGTCGCTGTGGCTCGAGCCCTTCCCGCTCGTGACGATCGAGGGCGCGTTCGCGCGCGTGCCGCTGGTGGCGGCGGACATCGGCGGGATCGGCGAGGGCATGCATCACGAGCAGCACGCGCTGCTGTACGAGCCCCATGACGCTGAGGCGGCCGCCGCGGCGCTCGCGCGCACGCTGAGGGAGACCGCGCAGACCGCCGCACGGGTACAGCGCGCGCACGAGCGCGCGCAGGACTTCACGCTCGAGCGCTACCTGCGCGAGCAGGAGCGTTTCGTCGCCGACGCGGCCCGGGCGCTGGGGGTGATGGCGCAGTGAAGCGCCCTTTCGCGGGTAGCATCTCGACGATGGATTTCAACCGCGGCCCCCGCTGCGCGCTGTGCGGGCCTCAAGACTCCACGCGCGGCGGACGATGCAGGCAGCGCGTGGAGATCCAGGACATCACAGCCGCACGTCCGGGGGCGTGGCGATGAGCGCGGTGCAGCCGTTGGAGCGCGCGCGCGAAAGCGAGACGCCCGCGAACCTCTTGAACGTCCTGCGCCGACGCTGGCCGGTGGTGCTGGCCGTCGTCGTCGCGGTGCTCGCGGTGGCGCTCGTGCACAAGGGCAAATCCCCCAAGTCCTATGCCTCCACCGCTAGCGTCGCGTTCCAGTCCGGAACGCTCTCCGACGCGGCGCTGCAGGTCACGACCGGCAGCAGCGAACCGCAGCGCGAAGCCAACACCGAAGTGCTGCTCGCGCACTCGCGCGCCGTGGCCGAAGGCGTCCGCTCGCAGCTGCACCTGAAGGAAAGCGGCTCTGAACTGCTCGGAGAGGTGGAAGTCGAAGCCGCTCCCAACGCGAACGTCCTGAACATCGAAGCCGTCACGCACGACCCCAGCTACTCCGCGCGCCTGGCCAACGCCTTCGCCGACCAGTACATCGCGTTTCGCACGCAGTCGCAGCTTTCGGGGATCGAAGCGGCACAGAGCCGCCTGCAGCAGCAGCTGTCGAGGCTGCCGGCGACCTCGCCCGAACGCACGACCCTGGAACAGTCGCTCCAGCGGCTCAACGCGCTGCGCGCGGTGGCCGGCGGCGGCGCCAACGTGATCAGCCCGGCCGGCCCCGGCAAGCCGATCGGAAAGAGCTTCACGACCACCTTCATCCTCGCGCTCCTGATCGGTCTCGCGCTTGCATTCGTCGTCGTGTTCCTGCTGGAGACGCTCGACCGGCGCGTCAAGTCGCTGGAGGAATTCGAGCGCAGCTACCGCCTGCCGGTGCTGAGCGCGATCCCGCAGTCGGGCTTCCGAACGCGCTCCGCCGTGGAGCGCAAGGAGCTGCTCGAGCCCTTCCGCATCCTGCGCAGCGCGCTTGACTTCGCCGCCGTGACGCGCGACATCGACACGCTGATGCTGACCAGCGCGGTGTCGGCCGAGGGCAAGACGACGGTGGCAGTCGACCTCGCGCACACGGTGGCGCTCGCCGGGCGCCGTGTGGTGCTCGTCGAGCTCGATCTGCGCCGCCCCACCTTCGCCGAGCATTTCGGGCTGGGCCCGGTGGACGGGCTGACGACCGCCCTGACCAGCGACACGCCGCTGCCGAGCCTGCTCGTGCAGCCGATGCCGGACCTCCCCAACTTCCGCGTGCTGCCGGCCGGGCGCATCCCCTTCAATCCGTCCGAGCTGCTCGGCTCGCCGGCGATCGCGGCGATCGTGGCGGAGCTGGCCGAGGAGGGGGCGATGGTCCTGATCGACGCGCCGCCGCTGAACCCGG
>DASWSH010000091.1:0-3712 GCA_036402735.1 Solirubrobacteraceae bacterium
GGCCGGCTTCGGCGGCCGGCTTCGGCGGCCGGCCTTCGGCTTCGGCGGCCGGCTTCGGCTTCGGCTTCGGCTTCGGCTTCGGCGGCCGGCTTCGGCGGCCGGCTTCGGCGGCCGGCTTCGGCGGCCGGCTTCGGCGGCCGGCGGCCGGCTTCGGCGGCCGGCTTCGGCGGCCGGCTTCGGCGGCCTGGACAGCCTCGACGGACACAGCTCGCGGCTCGGCGCCTCCTCTCTCCGCGGCTGGGCCGCCCTGCGCCCGTCCGCGCACGACCTCGTGCCAAACGCCAGTGCGTTCGGGTCACGACGACTTTGCCGCAGAGAACGGCGCACGGGGGATCGCGCACATCGGCGAGGGCGTTTGTCACGGGTCCTGCGCGGATCGGTCGCGACGGGCGTCGCCCAGCCGCGGAGGTCGTCGGCAGGAGGCGTTTCCCTTCAGAGACGAGTCCCAGGAGAAAACATGTTGGTTGCTTATGACATCGCGCTGGATCTGGTTCGTGCCCTGCGCCCCGTGGTCGCCCAGCTCCGGGGGCACAGCCCCGACGCCGCGGACCAGGTCGAGCGGGCGGCGAGTAGCATCGTGCTCAACCTCGCCGAAGGGGGCCGCCGCCACGGCCGCGATCCACGGCGATTCTTCGACATGGCGCACGGCAGTGCCGGCGAGATCCGAGGCGCACTCGATCTCGCGGACGCGTGGGGCTGGCAGATCGAGAGCCAGCAGGCGCGTGCGCTGCTCGATCGCGAGCTGGGCCTGTTGTGGGGGCTCACCCGCCGAACTCGGGCCAAGGACGCGCCGAACACCTCGGCGAGAACGAACACGCGGCCCTCGCGGTGACGCGGTCGCTGACCTCGAATCAAGGCCATCTTCCCGGTGCTACGCTCGTTCGGTGATTCGAGATCGAGCCGCGTACGAGAGACTTCGCGTCCAAGACCAACATCGCGCGCTCCGCGATGTCGATGACGACGAGGGCATCGCGATGGCCGAGGCGCTCCTCACCTCGAGCGTGCTCGCATATTGCGACCGCAGGCGTGATCCGCGTCCGCTCGATCTGGTCCGGTCTCTCTGTATCGATCGAAACCGCGTCGTTCGGGCTGCCAGATCGTTCGCGCTGTGAAACGCAGGTCGCCGCCGACCTTCGACGCCTTCTGTCGTGAGGCCGTCGACTTCCTGACCGGCGCATCGACGCTCTGATCGAACGCGGCGTGAAGACCTGCTGCGCGGCCCGCCGGTCGGCAGCTCAGCACGCCACGCCACGCCACGCCACGCCGCGCCACACGCCACGCACGGCCTTCGGCCAGCCCAAACCTCTCCAACCTCACGGCCGCAGCCGAGCGCGAAGTGGTGCGAAGACAGGCTCGTCCATGCCAGCCCTGAGCCACTCGAGCTCACCAGAATCGCGTCTTGCCGGTCCAGGCCATTCGCGTAGAACATGTCTCGATCTGAATACATACTCCGTACAAGAAAATACCGGAGAAATCAATTGACCGAATCATGGTCAATGATTATCCAGATTGCATGACGGTCCACAAGCCGGCCACGGCTCGTGCTCGCAGGCGAGGCTCCGAGCCCGAGCAGCTGGTGCTGTTCAAGAAGCGCGGCGGCAAGCGCCGCGGCGCGGGTCGCCCGCCGAAGGGCAAGCGGGCGGGTTCTCCGCACAAGCAGCGGCCGCATCTCAATGCCCGGTATCCCGTTCACGTGGTGCTGCGGGTCGTCAGCGCGGTTGGCAACCTGCGCCGCCGGTGCGTCTACCAGGCGATCCGCGAAGCCACCATCACCACCGCCGCCCGCGAGGACTTCCGGATCATCCAGCTCAGTATCCAGCGCACGCACGTGCATCTGCTGGTCGAAGCCGATCACGAGCGGGCGCTGGCGTCAGGGATGCAGGGATTCCAGATCTCCGCGGCCAAGCACCTGAACGCGGCGATCAGCAAGGACAGGCCGGGACCGCGGCGGCGCGGCCCGGTGTTCCCGGACCGCTACCATGCCGAGATCATCACCTCGCCGCGCCGGGCGCGGCACGCCCTGTCCTACATCATGAACAATTTCCGAAGGCACCAGGAAGATCGCCAGGCGCCGATGTCGTCATGGGCGATCGACTGGTTCTCGAGCGCCGTCACGTTTCCGGGATGGGCGGAGTATGGTGATGAGCCACTCTTCTGGCGCGGGCCCGAGACCTACGATCCCCTCGTGGTGTACCAGCCGAAAACGTGGTTACTGAGAGAAGGTTGGAAGAAATCCGGATCGATCTCGTGCCGCGAGGTTCCGTCGACGCGCCGGTGATCGCGGTCCTTGTCCGTCCCATCGTGGTCACCTACCCGAGTCAGATCGGAACCGGACGCAGCGCGCATTCCTGATCTGGGGCGTCTCTGTGTCGGCTGCTGCACGCCAGCGGCAGTCGGCGGCAAGGGATACAGGGTCTCCGGCGACCTGCAACGGCGCCGAGAGATCGGCATCAACTCGAGCACCAGCTGCTGTCGCTCCCGGTATCCGGCGGCCGCGCGTGCTCGCATATCCGTCCCCCAACCCGTCGCGAGCGGCAAGCGTTGATCACCGCCCGGCAGCGCTGACCCGGCGCTCGCGGCTCGCGGCCCGCGCGGGGCGGAAACTCGCCACGACACGAGCGAGGCCGGGCCGCGGGGCAGATCGCGACGCGAGGCAGATCGCAGCGCACGCCTGAGCGAGAGCTCGAGACGTTTTCCGCTCGGGCGTCCCGCCGGCCGGCTCACGGCAGCCGCCGGCCGGCTCACGGCAGTGGGACGCCGGCTGGCTGCAGCCGACGCGCGCGACGCGCCGCGCGTTCGTAACGTGCAGGCTGCACGCGCAGCGCATGGGGCGCCGCGCTTCACCGCGAGAGAAGCCATGAACAAGTCCAAGCGCAAGATCCACCTGTCCCGCGAAAGCATCCGCGTCCTGACTGCCGGCCAGCTCGATGGCCTCGTCGGCGCCGGCACCACCAGCGTGTTCTGTCCGTCGGGCGACGCCTGCCCGATGCCATCGCGGGGGCCTTGCAGCATGCCGTGCGCCCAGTCAGAGGGCGTGATCTGCTACTAAACATCGATGCATTGGTCGGGAGCCATCGAAGCTCGATCGCGCGACGCGACGAGCCGAGGGGTGAATGGCCCGGCTTCGCCGGAACATCCCCCAGAGGGGCGTCATTGGGGAACGCCCCTCATCGATCGAGACGGAACGGGAGCCGTTGACCAAGGTCAACGCGTTTCTGTGTAGCTGGCTGCGCGCCCAGCTCGACAGCGCAGCGACGGCCGGATCACGGCACACGCTGTCGAGCAGGCAGTCTCGAGCGCGCCCTCGTTCTTGAGGTACAGCTCGGTCTTGCCTTTCTTGACCCGGGGCGCTCGAACATGCGCTGATCGTAGCGCGTCATCGACCGCGGCCGCGGCGACGTCCGGTGGCGTGCGGCGGCCATGGGCTGATGGCAAGCCGGGCAACGCCGTAGCCCCCGCGCTGGACCTCGCGCCTCCGCCAGTGGCAACGCGCGGATCTCATGGCCGATGGTTGCGCCTGCAACCAAATCGTTGCCGGCGCAATTATCTGATTGCGTACGCAACCATCATGCAGTAACCATCAGCTGTGACCGAAGACTTCCGCGCCCTGCTGCAGGAGTTCATTCGCCGGTTCGGCTTGCTCGCCGCGGACCGGACGCCGTGCGGCAAGCCGCTTGCCTCGTCGGACGCTCACGCGCTGATGCTGCTGCTC
>DASWSH010000092.1:0-21222 GCA_036402735.1 Solirubrobacteraceae bacterium
CTGCGCGCGCTGCTGGCGGAACGCGAAGCTGTCCCGGCGGGCGGGGGAGCGTCGGATGTGGGGTCAGGAGCCCGCTCATGACCATCTCTCACCCCCCACATGAGCGCGCTCCCCGGGACACCGGCGGTCGACCGCAGAGGCGACCCGCCGGCGATTCCCGTCCGCGCGGCAACGGCCGGCATCTGGAGAGCTCCCCGCTCCGGGTGCCGGCCGACCGCGATGCGCGATCGGGGAGGAGGCGGTGAGCGTGCTGCGCTCCCGGCCCCGGGAGCTCTACCGCGTGATGGACGAGCAGGAGTACATGCAGCTGCCGCCGCCGGCCTTGCCCGCTCCAGCTGCGCAGGGCGGTGTGCGGTTCCTGGCGCCCGCGGTACTCCTCGTCGCTGCAGGCGTGCTCGTGGCGGCAGCCTGGGCAGGAGCGCCAGGACGTCGCGCCCGACCGCGCGCCGCGGTCGGCCGGCACCCGGAAGGGGGAGCTCTCCAGATGCCGGCCGTTGCCGCGCAGACGGGAATCGCCGGCGGGTCGCCTCTGCGGTCGACCGCCGGTGTCCCGGGGAGCGCGCTCATGTGGGGGGTGAGAGATGGTCATGAGCGGGCTCCTGATCCCACATCCGACGCTCCCCCGCCCGCCGGGACAGCTTCGCGTTCCGCCAGCAGCGCGCGCAGGCGCACGCGTGCGCGCAATGCCGTCTTGCGGTACTTCTCGGCCGTCCAGCCGCTGCTGTGTTGGAACTGCGCCGGCTCGAGCCCTGCGAGCTGCGCTGCGAGCACGCGCTGCTGGTCGGCGCTGAGCTCGCCGATCGCCGCGGTCAGCTCGCGCAGCTCGACGCGTGCGAGCGCCAGCCGCTCCGGCTCATGGCGCCTGTCGCGCACCTCGATTTCCTCGGCGCTGTGACCGAAGCGCACGGCCGCCTCAAGCGCCGCCTGCATCGGGCTGCGCCCCGAGAGCGCGCGGCGGCGGTCGTGGATCCGCGAGAGGAAGCGTTGCTCGAGAGCGTTTGCGACGTGGCGCGAGGACTCGAATGGCGTCCCGGCACGAGCGCGCAGCACCATCTCGAGCACCGCCTGGCTGAAGCAGTCCTCGAGGTCCTCGCGCCGCAGCCGGCGGCTGTGTGTGCGGAGCAATACCGGCCGGCGGGCGCTCGCCACCCTGCCGACCAGCTCCGCCGGATCGTGGAATGGGTTCATGCACGCCTGTCGCCGCGCCGGCGGCCATACCCCCCCTGCCACTTCAGCCGCCGCCCGTCCCGCGGCCGCCGGGCCGATCGGGTAGACACAACAGCACCGTGAGCCTCGGCGATCGCCTTCACGACCTGGACCGCTTCCAGCAGCGCCACCGGCGCCTGGCGTTCCCGGCGGCGGTGGTCAAGAAGTTCACCGACGACCAGGGCGGCCAGTTGGCGGCGCTGATCTCCTACTACGGCTTCGTGTCTCTGTTCCCGCTGCTGCTCGTGTTCGTCACGATCCTCGGCTTCGTCCTGCAGGGCGACCACGCGGAGCAACAGAAAATCCTCAGCGGCGCGCTCGGCCAGTTCCCGATCGTCAGCTCGACGCTCAAACCGCAGTCGCTAAAAGGCAGCCCGACGGCTCTGGCGATCGGCCTGATCGGCGCGGTACTCGCGGGGCTGGGCATCATGAGCGCAGCGCAGACGGCGTTCGATCGCATCTGGTCGGTGCCGTTCAAGCATCGCCCGAACTTCATCGGCTCGCGCCTGCGCAGCCTGGCGATGCTTGCGCTCCTCGGCAGCCTCTCGATCGTCTCGACCGTGATCGGCGGGTTCGTCGGCACCGGCAGCCACTCGACGCTCGACGTCGTGCTCAGCATCGTGCTCGCGTTCACCGGCAACTTCCTGCTGTTCATGCTCGCCTTCAAGGTCCTGACGGCTGCCGACGTCGCCTGGCGCGACCTACGGCCCGGGGCGATCACGGCGGCCGTTCTATGGCAACTGCTGCAGCACCTCGGCGGCTACTACGTAGACCACGAGCTCAAGCACACCCAGCCGCTGTACGGCGTCTTCGCCCTCGTGCTCGGGCTTCTCGCCTGGCTCTACCTGGGCGCGCAGCTGACGATGGTCGCCGCTGAGGTCAACGTGGTCAAAGCTCGCCGGCTGTGGCCGCGCAGCTTCTTCAACGACCCGCTGCTCGACGCGGACCGCCGCGCCCTCACGCACTCCGCCGAGACCGAGGAGCGCGTGCCTCAAGAGGACGTCGACGTGAGCTTCGATGAAGACGAGCACCAGGCCGAGCCGCGCTGAGCGGCCGCCGAGCCCGTCCGCTCAGCCCTCCGGCCACTCCGCAGGTCCCTGCGAACCGTCGCCCTCCGGCGGCTTCGGCCCGCCCACCGCGATCATCTCCAGGCCCTCCGGCCCGGACTCCCACGCGCGGAACACCTGCGGAGCGACGCGCACGACGTCCCACTGCCTGACCTCGCGCACCTCGCCGTCGAGCAGCACGCGACCCGAGCCGCGCACGATCACATACGCCTCCTCCTGCTCGCGATGGCTGTGGCCCATCGCACTGCGGTAGCCCGGCTCGTAGCGCCAATGGCTTATTCCGAGGTCGCGCGACTCGATCGCGCTGCGTCCGAAGCGACCTTCGATCTCCGGCGCGCGGTCGCCCACCACGTCATCCAGATCCAGCAGGTTCACGATGCTGAAGCTCGACATCCGGCCTCCTAGGCTCGTTGCGGGGAACGGCATCCGATTTATCGCTGCGCGGCAGCGCGCGCAGAGCTTCCGCGCGCCCGCACGCAGCCTAGTCCAGCTCGTGAAAACCGCCTTTGGCTGCGCTATTTCGCGGTCGTCTGAAGATACTTGCATCCGCAACGACACGCGCTATACTAACTACACTTTCGTAAGCTCATATGGAGCCATAACTGATGCCATCACCACCTTCTGACCCCACGATTCCCGAGCCCCGCCTTCGGCTCATCCCGCTTGACGACACGGTCGTCTTCCCCAACATGGGTATCACGCTGACGATCGACGTCGGCGATGACGAGCGCGTGGTGCTCGTGCCCCGTCACGACAACGAGTTTCTCGAGGTCGGCACGATCGCCGAGGTCTCCGAGCAGATCCGTCTGCCCGGCGGCGGCCGCGCGGTCGCACTGTCCGGCGAGCACCGTGCGCTGATCGGAGCCGCTCAGACGGGACCCGCAGGAGAGCTTCGCGTCGAGGTCGACGAGCGGCCTGACGAGGTGCCCAACGACAAACGCACTCGCGAGCTCGAGCGCGAATACCGCGCGGTCGTCGAGGAGATCCTCGACCTGCGCGGCGACGACGGCCGCATCTCCGCGTTCCTGCGTTCAATCGCAGAGCCGGGCGCGCTGGCCGACTCAGCCGGCTACTCCCCTTCGCTCACATACGAGCAGAAGGTCGAGCTGCTGCGCACGGTCGACGTGACGGACCGCCTCGAGATGGCCGTCAGGCTGCAGCGCGACTCGCTGGCGGAGCTGCAGGTCCGTAAAAGGATCCGCGAGGACGTCCAGGAGGGCGCCGAGAAACAGCAGCGCGAGTACTTCCTGCGCAAGCAGATGGACTCGATCCGCAAGGAGCTGGGCGAGGACGACGCGTCGGTCTCCGAGGAGTACCGCACGAAGATCGACGAGGCGGACATGCCCGAGCCCGTCAAGGAGCAGGCGCTCAAGGAGCTCTCGCGTCTGGAGCGGATGGGCGACCAGACCGGCGAGTCGAGCATGATCCGCACGTACCTCGACTGGCTGATCGCCGTGCCGTGGGGCAAGCGCTCCGACGAGCACCTGGACCCGGTCGCGGCGCGCGAAGTGCTGGACGCCGACCACGCGGGCCTGGAGGACGTCAAGGACCGCATCACCGAGTACCTGGCCGTGCGCAAGCTGCGCCAGGAGCGCGGCATCGAGGCCGACCCCAAGTCGGGCGCGATCCTGACCCTGATCGGACCGCCCGGCACCGGCAAGACCTCGATCGGCGAGTCGATCGCGCGTGCGCTCGGCCGCGAGTTCGTGCGCATGTCGCTCGGCGGCGTTCGTGACGAGGCCGAGATCCGCGGGCACCGCAGGACCTACATCGGAGCCCTCCCGGGCCGGCTCGTTCGCGCACTGCGTGACGCCGGCACGATGAACCCGGTGATCCTGCTCGACGAGGTCGACAAGGTCGGTGCCGACTGGCGCGGCGATCCTTCGGCGGCCCTGCTCGAGGTGCTCGACCCGGCGCAGAACCACTCGTTCCGCGACCACTACCTGGACGTGGAACTGGACCTCTCGCAGGTCATGTTCCTGGCCACCGCCAACGTCGCCGACACGATCCCCGGCCCGCTGCTCGACCGCATGGAGGTGATCAGCTTCGACGGCTACACCTCCGAGGAGAAGCTCGCGATCGCCAAGGGCTACCTGTGGCCGCGCCAGCGCGACCGCAACGGCCTGCGCGAGGACGAGGTGGAGATCTCCGACGACGTGCTGCGAACGATCATCAGCGAGTACACCCACGAGGCGGGCGTTCGTAACCTCGAGCGCACGCTGGGCAGGGTGCTGCGCAAGACCGCGACGAACATCGCCTCTGCGCAGGTGACCGCGGAGCGTGCGCAGGCGACCAACGGCGACGAGCCCGTGAAGAAGGCCCGTGCGAAGAAGGCCAAGCCCGTGAAGATCGACCTGGAGGCCGTACGCGACGCGCTCGGCCGGCAGAAGTTCTTCCAGGAGTCGGCCGCGCGCACGGCGACGCCGGGCGTCGCAACCGGACTGGCCGTGACCGGCGCCGGAGGCGATGTGCTGTTCGTCGAGGCGACCTCCATGAAGGGCGGCGGCTCGGGCAACGGCCTCGTGCTGACGGGCCAGCTGGGCGACGTGATGAAGGAGTCGGGCCGTATCGCCCTCTCCTACGTCCGCGGCCATGCAGACGCGCTCGGCGTCGACGACGGCGCCTTCGACGGGCAGGAGTTCCACGTCCATGTTCCTGCGGGAGCGATCCCCAAGGACGGCCCCTCGGCGGGCGTGACGATGGTGACGGCGCTTGCGTCGCTGCTGTCCGGACGGCCCGTCAAGCACACCGTCGGCATGACCGGCGAGGTGACGCTGCAGGGACGCGTGCTGCCGATCGGCGGGCTGAAGCAGAAGGTGCTCGCCGCCCACGCGGCCGGGCTGACCGACGTGATCCTGCCCGAGCGCAACCGCGGCGACCTGGATGACATCCCCGAGGAGGTTCGTGAGCAGATGACGTTCCACCCGGTGATGACCGTCCAGGAGGTGCTCGACCGGGCGCTGGAGCCGACGCGCGATGTCGCGGCCGTCTCGTAGATGTGAGCCGGTGCCGCTCGAGGTCAGGGAGGCAGCTTCCCTGCTCGAGCGGCGCTGGCAGCTCTCGATTCTCTACGCGGCGCTGGCCGGCGCGCTGCGCTTCAACGAGTTCGCGGACGCGGTCGCCGGCATCTCACCGCGAATGCTCTCCGAGCGACTGCGCGAACTCGAGGCCGCCGGCCTCGTGGAACGCACGGTCATCCCCTCCTCTCCTCCCACCGTCGAGTACCGCTTGACCGCGCGCGGGCGGCGCCTGGAGCCGCTGATCCAGGCGATGCGCGAATACGCGCGCCAGCCGGTCTGAGCAGCTCAGCTCGCCCGAGAATCCACCCTCAGCCCGCCGCCGCCCCCTCCGGCACGTGCGGGCTGCCGGCGAGCTGGCCGCCTCCGCAGTCACCCGCCTTGACGTCCTCCTCGCGCCGCTTGGGGTTCTCGATCCAGACGAAGCCGACGAGGCCGCCGAGCGCTACGAGCCCCGCGGCGATCGCCATACCCACGTGGAAGGCGTGCAGCGAGGCCGCTTCGGCGGCGCTCACGATCGTGTGTGCCTCGCCCGGCGGCAGACCGTGGACCGACGGCTTGCCGAGCGGCAGTCGCTTGGCTTCGGCGACCGCCGCCCGCGCGGCTGCCGTCAGCGGCGTGCCCGCCAGGCGCGCGCTCAGCGCCGCAACGAACGACGCCGAGATCGCCGCCCCGACCGCGGCCGTGCCGAGCAGCCCGGCGACGCGAGCGACCGCGTTGTTCACGCCCGAGGCGATCCCCGCCTGGCGTTCGGAGCCGGCCAGCACCGCTGCTGTGAGCGGTGCCACCGTCATCGACAGTCCGAGCGAGAACAACAGCAGCGGCGCCAGCACTTCGGAGACGTAATCCGGCCGCAACCCGGTCATCTGGAACAGCAGCAGGCCGCTCGCCGCCACCAGGGGCCCGGCACCCATGAAGAAGCGCGGACCGTAGCGATCGGCGAGTGCGCCGAAGCGCCGTGACAGCAGGAACATGAACACCGTCACCGGCAGCGTTGACAGACCGCTCTTCAGCGGGGAGTAGCCGCCGACCTGCTGCAGGAACAGCACCAGGAAGAAGAACATGATCGACAGCCCTGCGTACATCGAGAACGTCTCGATGTTCCCGGCCGTGAAGTTGCGCCGCCTGAACAGGCTCAACGGCAGCATCGGGTCGCGCGCCCGCGCCTCGTAGATCAGGAACACGACCAGCAGCGCCACGCCGGCCGCCAGCGGCACGATCACACCCGGGCTCGACCAGCCCAGTCGCGGCTGCTCGATCAGCGCGAACACCGGGCCTGCCAGCCCCGCCGCGCCCAGCACGGCCCCCGGCACATCGACGCGCCGCGGTCGGTAGCTCGGATCGTGAACATCTTGCTTGGCCTCCTCCGGAATCACCGTCAGGATCAGCGCCAGGCAGATGATCGCCAGCGGCACGTTGATCAGGAAGATCCAGCGCCACGACGCGATCGCCAGCAGCTCACCACCGGCGAGCGGGCCGAGCGCGGCCGAGATTCCACCCCAAGCCGTCCAGCTGCCGATCGCCGGCCCGCGCTCCTCGGCCGGGAAGGTGTTGACGATCACCGCCAGCGAGCTCGGCACCAACAGCGCGCCCGCCACCCCCTGCAGCGCCCTTGCCGCCACCAGCACGCCGATGCTCGGCGAGACCGCGCACAGCACCGACGCCCCGCCGAAGCCCGCCACGCCGATCGCGAACACGCGGCGCTCCCCGAACAGGTCCCCGAGCGAGCCGCCGATCAGGATCAGCGAGCTGAGTGTCAGCAGGTAGCCGTTCGCGACCCACTGCTGCGCCGCCAGGCCGCCGCCGAGCGCCCGCTGGATCGTCGGCAGCGCGACATTGACGACGGTGCTGTCGAGCAGCACGATCCCCGACCCCAGGATGCACGCGACCAGCGTGAGGCGCTTCTGGGACGACATGGAGCGCCGGCCCGGTCCCGAGTTTCCTGACGGCATGGAGCGCCGGCCCGGTCCCGAGTCCTCTGCCTCGCTCCTGCCCATCCCCCAACCGTAGCCCCCGCGCGCGGAGCGTGTTCGCTCAGGGCTGAGCGGGTGCGGCCGCGAGCGTGTGCGGCCCCAGCTCGGCCGGCGACGTGGCGCCGCTGAGCGCCAGGTTCAGCTCGAACTCTGCGAGCAGGCAGCGCACCACGTGTTCGACGCCGGCCTGGCCGCCGAGGCCGAGACCCCACACGTACGGGCGCCCGATGCATACCGCGTCCGCGCCCAGCGCCAGCGCCTTCAGCACGTCCGCGCCCGTGCGGATGCCGCTGTCGAACAGCACCGGGAAGCGCTCGCCGACCGCGGCGCGCACCGCCGGCAGCGCCTCGAGCGCGCCGATCGCTCCGTCGACCTGGCGGCCGCCATGGTTCGACACGATCAGCCCGTCGATGCCGGACGCGACCGCGCGCGCCGCGTCGTCCTCGTGCAGGATCCCCTTCAGCACGATCGGCAGCTCGGTCTGCTCGCGCAGCCAGACCAGGTCCTCCCACGTGACCGACGGGTTCGAGAACTGGTAGGCCCATTGCCCGATCGCCGCCTCGAAGTTCTCCTCGGGCGGGCCCGGCAGCGCCGCGCGGAAGACCGGGTCGCTGAAGTAGTTGGCGACGCCCTCGCCTTTGAGGAACGGCAGGTAGCCGTTCTGCAGGTCGCGCGGTCGCCAGCCCAGGATCCACGTGTCGAGCGTCACCACCACGGCGCCGTAGCCCGCCTCGCCCGCGCGCCGCACGAAGCTCGCCGCCAGCTCGCGGTCCTGCGGCCAGTAGAGCTGGTACCAGCGGCTCCCATCCGCCGCCGCCGCCACGTCCTCGATCGTGTTCGACGCCGCCGTGGAGAGGATCGAGGTGACGCCCTGCGCGCTCGCCGCGCGCGCCACCGCCAGCTCCGCCTGCTCGTGCACGATCGACTGCACGCCGATCGGCGCCAGCAGCACAGGAGCGCGCATGGCGGTGCCGAGCACCGACGTCGAGAGGTCGCGCACCGACACGTCGCGCAGCATCCGCGGCACGATCTGCCGCCGCTCGAACGCGCGCAGGTTCGCCGCCATCGTCCGCTCCGCGCCGGCGCCGCCCGCGACGTAGCCAAACGCCTCTCTGCTGAGCGTCTCGCGGGCGCGCGCTTCGAGCTCCGCCGCCGCCACCGGCAGCTCCGGCACGACGCCGGACAGGCCGGCACCGTAGATCTCGTACTGGAAGTTCGCGAATGGCAGGATCTCTGTGGACGCGGGTGCCGGCTCGCTCATCGCCGCCACCCTAGCGCCGCCCGGCGCGATGCGCCCTGCGCCACGGACCGCCGCCGGGCAGCCCCGCTCGGCCCGAACTGCCCGCTTCAGCCGAGCACGAGCTCGGCGGCCGCGCGCAGCGTGGCGGCGTCGCCGGAGACCAGCAGCGTCGTGACGATCGACTCGCGCCAGCGCTCCAGGTCCTCGCGGATCTTCTCCTTCGGCCCGATCAGCGACATGTCCTCGATCAGCTTGCGCGGCACCTTCGCCCCAGCCTCGTCCTTCTTGCCTTGCAGATAGAGCTCGGCGATCTCGTCGACCTCGCGCTCGTAGCCCATCCTGATCGCGACGTTCGCATGGAAGTTCGTCCCTTTCGCGCCCATGCCGCCGAAGTACAGCGCGTAGAACGGCCGCAGCGCGTCGGCCGCCGCATCGATGTCGTCGGAGACGATCAATGGAACGGTCGCGTTGACCTGAAAACTCTCCGCGTCGCGGCGCGCGCCCGGCCGCGCGAATCCTTCCGCGAGCGCATCCACGTAGACCTGCTGGTGGCCCGGAGCGAACAGCATCGCCAGCCACCCGTCGCACAGCTCGGCGCACAGCGCGATGTTCTTCGGCCCCTCTGCGCCGAGGTAGATCGGGATGTCCTCGCGCAGCGGATGGATCGAGGACTTCAGCGGCTTGGCCAGCCCGGTGCCGCCCTCCAGCGGCAGGCGGTAGTGCTCTCCCTCGGCCACCACGGGGCCCTTGCGAGCCCAGATGTCGCGCAGGATCCCGATGTACTCGCGCGTGCGCGCGAGCGGCTTGGCGAACGGCACCCCATACCAGCCCTCCACGACCTGCGGCCCGGACACGCCGAGCCCGAGGATGAAGCGCCCATTCGAGAGGATGTCCATCGTCATCGCGGCCATCGCCGTCGCCGCGGGCTGACGCGCCGACATCTGCACGATCGCGGTGCCCAGCTTCAGGCGCTCGGTCTTCGCGCCCCACCAGGCCAGCGGCGTCAAGCAGTCCGAGCCGTACGCCTCGGCGGTCCAGATCGAGTCGTAGCCGAGCCGCTCGGCCTCGGCGATCGAGTCCTCGACGCCGGGCGGCGGCCCGCCGGCCCAGTAGCCCGTGTTCAACCCCAGTTTCAGCTCCCCCGCCATCGGGGCGCCACTATACGGAGAGCGTCGCCAGCGCGCTCAAGCCACGACCAGCGCGAGCGTGAAGCCGTCGTAGCCCTTGCTGCCGACGGTCTGAATCGTGGTGGCGCTGATGCGCGGCTCCTGCGCGGCCATCTCCAGGAAGCGGCGCATGCCCTGCGCGCCCGCATCTTCGCCCTGCGGATCGGCGACCGCGCCGCCGCGCACGACGTTGTCGGCAAGGATCAGCGCGCCCGGCCCGGTCAGCCCGAGCGCAGCCGCGAAGTACTGCGGCGTCGTCTGCTTGTCGGCATCGATGAACACCAAGTCGAACGGCTCCCCGCCCTCACGCGCGAGCGCCGCCAGCGAATCGAGTGCCGGGCCGACACGCTGCTCGACGCGCTCCGCAAGCCCCGCGCGAGCGATGTTGGCTGCCGCAACCTCGGCATAGCGGCGATCCAGCTCGAGCGTCACGAGCCGGCCGCCCGCAGGCAGCGCGCGCGCCATCCAGATCGTGCTGTAGCCGCCGAGCGTGCCGATCTCCAGCACGTTGTGCCCGCCGTGGATGCGGATCAGCAGATCGAGCAGCTTGCCCTGGTTCGGCGTGACGGCGATCGGCGGCAGCCCCGCGGCCTCGCTGTCGGCGAGCGCCGCCCGCAGCGCCTCGTCCTCGCCCGCCAGCAGTCCAGCCGTGTACTCGTCGACAGCGTTCCACAGCTCCCAGCTCATGGCGCGGGCGCCTCGCTGCGTGCGCGCGTGATCAGCGCCACCGGGAAGGACAGGCCGGCGGAGCGGCGCACCGTGGCGATGCGCCTGCCCGGCTGCACCGCGGCGCGCGGCTCGCTCACGTGCGGAGCGATCGCCGCGACGGTCGCATCGAGATCGTCGACCAGCAGCGCAAGGCCCCAGAAACGGACAGCGCGCTCAGGGCCGCCCTTGGCCGCGACCACCTCGTCGGGCTCCTGGACCATCTCCACGATCTCCTCGCCGAGCCTGAAGAACGCCTGGCGCGGAGCCCCCGCCGGCGTCGGCTCGTCGCGTACACGGCGCAGGTCCATGCCGGCGGCCACGAAACGGTCGACGCTGCGCTGGAAGGCCGGCGAGACCACGACCACGTGGTCGATCGCGGCCACGCCGTTCGGGTGCGCCGTTGCGGGGGCACGCGTGGGCGTCGAGGAGAGCGCGGTCGGCAGACCGTCGAGCTCTGCGCGCTCGAGTCCCCGCAGCGACCAGCCGAGGATCCCCGTGGAGGCATCCGCGCGGCCGTCGCGATCGCTTTCGCTCGGGGAGGCGGAGTCAGGGCCGGCGGCGGCGAAGCGGATCATCACGCCGCCCAGCTGACAGCTCTGCTCGACCACCTGGAAGCCGAGCGCGGACCAGGTTGCGGGCTCGTCGGCGACCTTGATCTCGTCGATCGTCGGCATCGTTTGCTGGCGCCTTTCTGGCCGGCGCGGCGGACCGCGCGGGCCTGCCGCTAGAACAGTGAGCCGTGAACGGTAGCGAGCGGCTCAGCCAGCGAAGGCGCAAAGCGATCCTCGCGATCTGCTGCATGAGCCTGCTGATCGTGGCGATGGACAACACGATCGTGAACGTCGCGCTGCCCTCGATCCACCGCGAACTGAAAGCCTCGCTGTCCGGGCTGCAGTGGACGGTCGATGCGTACACGATCGTGCTCGCCAGCCTGCTGATGCTCGCCGGTTCGACCGGTGACCGTCTCGGCCGCCGCCGCACCTTTCAAACGGGCCTGGTCGTGTTCGCCGTCGGCTCCCTGTGCTGCAGCCTCGCGCCCACGCTCGGCTGGCTGGTGGCGGCGCGCGCGCTGCAGGCGGTCGGCGGCTCGATGCTCAACCCGGTCGCGATGTCGATCATCACCAACGTCTTCACCGACCCGCGCGAGCGCGGCCGCGCGATCGGCGCCTGGGGAGCGACCGTCGGCGTCAGCCTCGCGCTCGGGCCGATCGTCGGCGGCGCGCTCACCGACGGCATCGGCTGGCGCGCGATCTTCTGGATCAATGTGCCGATCGCGCTGGCTGCCGTCGTTCTGACTGCGCTGTTCGTGCCCGAATCGCGCGCGCAACGCCCGCGCCGCATAGACCCCTTCGGCCAGGCGCTGGTGATCGTGGCGCTGGCGAGCCTCACCTACGCGATCATCGAGGGCCCCCGCGCGGGCTGGGGCTCGCTGCAGACGATCGGCCTGTTCGCGCTCTCGATCCTCGCCGTCGCGACGCTGATCCCCTACGAGCTGCGCCGCCGTGAGCCGCTGATCGAGCCGCGCTTCTTCCGCAGCCCGCCTTTCTCCGGCGCGACGCTGATCGCGGTCAGCGCCTTCGCGGGCTTCAGCGGCTTCCTGTTCCTCAACACCCTCTATCTGCAGAACGTGCGCGGCTACTCCGCGCTGGACGCGGGACTGTGCACGCTGCCGATGGCCGTGCTGGCCGGCTGCCTCGCGCCGCTGTCCGGACGGCTCGTGGGCGGACGCGGCCCGCGCCCGGCGCTGGCGCTCGGCGGCATCTGCATGTTCGCCGCGCCGTTGCTGTTGACCAGCCTGTCCCGCACCACGCCACTCGGCCTGCTCCTCGGGGTGTACGCGGTGTACGGGATCGGCTTCGGCGCGATCAACCCGCCGATCACGTTCACCGCCGTCTCCGGCATGCCCGACAGCCAGGCGGGCGTCGCGGCGGCGGTCGCTTCGACCAGCCGGCAGGTGGGGCAGACGCTCGGCGTCGCCGTCGCGGGGTCGATCCTCGGCAGCGCCGCCGCCGGCGCCGCCGGCGCGCAGCTCGCGCACGCCAGCCACCCCGCCTGGTGGTTCATCGCCGGCTGCGGTGGCGCCGTGCTGGCTCTGGGCGCCGCCAGCACCGGCGCATGGGCGCGGCGAACGGCACGCCGTGCCGCCGAGCGACTCGAGGCGGAAATTCCCGCACGCTCGCTGGAGCCGTTGACCTACGCCGATACGGCCTAGCATCGAGGTCATGGTCCTGCTCCGCTACGTACTGCCGGCGCTCGTCGTCGTCGCCGGCATCGTCGTGATGGCGCTCGGCAGCGAAACCGACCTCGAGGGCGGCGCCGGCATCGTCAGCGCCGGCCTGGCGATCTGGTTCATCAACTGGCTGTTCCGGCTCGGCGCGAGCGGCGATGATGAGCGCGAGCGGGAGGACAGAGCGCGCGAGTACTTCGACCGCCACGGCCGCTGGCCGAGCTGAGCGTCACAGGCGCCGCGCGCCTATTCCGCGGGCGCGGCACGCGCGCCTATTCGGGCGCGAACGCTTCGTCTTCTTCGGCTTCGATGTCCGGGCTCACCTTGATCGCCTGCACCAGCGCGGCTCCCGCCGGCGCCTGTTCGTCGGCGAACCTCACCAGTGCCCTGCCTGCGCGCGACAGTGTCAGCTGGGGGTACTTCTGCATCGCCCATCCGCCCGCGTTTCGCGAGTACACCATCAGCGCCTTCAGCCAGCCCGCCGCGTGATATTCGGCAGCCCGTTCGAGCATCGCGCGCAGGTCGTTCGCGGCGACCTTGCTCGTGCCGACCTGCTGGCCCACGCACGAGTTGCCGCCCGGCTCGTGCGGGTGGCTGTTGTTGACATCGGTCGCACAGAAGCCGACCTCGGAGACGACGATGTTGTTCTGCCCCGAGGCGATCGCGCTGCGCACGGTGGACACGGCGCGAATCCCGACTTCCGTCGCGCCGGGCCCGCGCGGGGGCCCATACGGATGCATGTACCAGCCCTGGATCGAGCTGCGTAGCGACGGCTGTGCTTCGTACATCTGGCTCACCCAGCCGCTGCCGACCGCGCCGACGTAGATCGACTCCGCCGGGATGCCCGCCCTCGCCGCCGCCGGCATCAGTTCGGCGATCACCTTCGCGTACTGGGCCCCGTTGTACTGCGGCGTCGTGTAGCCCCACGGCTCGTTGATCGGTTCGAACAGCACCGGTGTGGAGTGCCCGCCCGCGTTGGCCAGACGCAGGATCGCGGCGGCGGAGCGCACAAAACCTTCGGCGTAGCCCTTCGGCGTGGTCATGCCGGCGGCTTCTTCCGAGCGCGTCCGCGTTTGGGGGAACTGCGGGGTCGACTGGTATTCGCCGGTGTAGCCGCGGAACTCGATCACGACCACCGGGATCATGCCGTCGGCGCGATCTTCGGCGAAGCGCCGTTCGAATTCCTGGCCTTCGGCGCCCGGTTCGAGTTCGCTCGGCAGCTGTCCGGCGGTCAGCTCGAAGTTGCGGTCGTAGGCGATCCCGTGCGAGGAGAACGTGTCGACCGGACCCAGGTAGCTGACGCTGTTCCCGTTCAGGCCGAGCCACGGCCAGGAGCCCGCGCCCGCCGCCGAGGCGGACGGCGCGAACAGCACCGCCGACGCCGCGGCAAGGAGAGCAAGAACGACCGCGCGCCGCATCAGCCGGCCGCCAGCGCCGGACGGAGCGCCTTCCTGGCGATGCTGCCCGTCTCCGGGAACACGCGCCCGAGGATAGCCGGGTGCACGCGGATCAGGCGCCGGCGGAGCCACCCACCTGCTTCGTGTAGGAGATCCAGGGCCCTCGTTCGCCGCCGACGCGCTCGTACACCGTCTGCGCGCGAACGTTGTCCGGCGCCGTCTGCCATTCCAGCCGCACCGCTCCGCGCATGGCGCAGCGCTGCAGAGACGCCTCGATCAGCGCCTCGGCGAGGCCGCTGCCGCGCGCGCGGGGGGCGACGAACAGGTCGTTCATGATGCCGATGCGGCTGGCGACGGTCGTGTCCCAGCTCCAGAAGACGCTGGCGAAGCCGACGGCGCTTGCCTGCGCATCGCGTGCCAGCAGCTGCACCCCCTCCCGCTCGGGATCTGCGATCAGCGTCCTGGAGAGCGCCAGCAGCCGGGCGTCGCTCGGCTCGACCTCGTAGAAGTCGCAGTACGCGCGCATCAGCCTCAGCAGCTCCTCGAGGTCCTGCTCGCTCACGGGCGCGATCGTGTGGTCGCTGCTGCTGGTCATGTCGTTGTCCTCGCCGGAGATTCGTCGTAGGGTGGCCGACAAGCTAATGAACCCCGGCGCATGTCCCGATCATCGCCGCATGCTCGCTCGCTCTCCGCGCTCGGTTCCGGCGCTGTCTTCCCACCGCGCGCTCGCACTTCTGCTCGCGCTCCTCGCGGCGCTCGCGGCGGCGCTCGCCGCAGCCGGCTGCGGCTCCACCGGCGCCACGCTGGATCCGGTCGCCCAGGCGGCCGAAGCGACCACGCAAGCCGGCGGAGCACACATCGTCATCTCGGGAAAGATCGGGAGCCCGCAGCTGCCCGGCGCGATCACGATCAGCGGCGAGGGCACCTTCAACGCATCTAGACAGGAAGGACAGATCGCGTTCGACGCGAGCGGGCTGCCCAGCGCGATGCGCCAGCAGCTGCCGGGCGGCCGGCTCACGATCACCGAGCTCTACACGCACGGCGCGATCTACATGCGCTCCGCGATCCTGAAGGGCCGGCTGCCGGGCGGCGCCACGTGGCTGAAGATCGACATCGCCAAGGCGTTCGGCGTCGATCCCCAGACGCTGGCGAGCGGGCAGTCAGACCCAACGCAGATGCTCAAGTACCTGCGCGGCAGTGGCGCGTCGATCACCAAGCTGGGCACGGAAGCGATCAGGGGCACGCCCACGACCCATTACCGCGGCACCGTCGACCTGCAGCGCGAGGCCGAAACGCTGCCCGGCAAGGACCGCGCCGCGATCAGATCGGCGGTTCTCAAGATGATCGCCAAGAGCGGCACTCGCACGCTGCCGATCGAACTGTGGATCGACGACCACCACCTGATGCGCAAGATGACGGCCGAGCTCGCATCCGGCGCCGGCGGCACACACGCGCGCCTGACGACCGAAATGTTCGACTTCGGAACGACCCCTTCGGTCTCCGTCCCCCCGAGCAGCGAGGTCTACGACGCGACGCACATCGCGCTCGGCGGCTTGACCGGCTGAGCCGGCGCGAAGAGCCTCGCACGGATCCGCCCAAGCACGACGCGTCGGGCGCACATCCCTCTAGGCTTGACATCGGCGTCCGACGTTTCCGGCCGCAGGACGGGCGTGCCGGCGCCACGGGGAGAGCGAATGTGGGGTAGCACCGAGGCAGAAACTGGGGGGGCTCGACCGGGCGGGGAAACGCGGATCGCTGTCGCGAGCGCGGCCGGCCTCTACGTGACCGGCGGAGCCCTGATCGCGACCTCGTTCCTGCTGCCGGACGTCAGCTCGCCCGCGGGCGCGGCGGCGGTCGCAGGCGATGCGCAGCTGACGGCTGCCGCGCTGATGGTGGCTGTCGCGCGCCGTCACGCCAGCCTCACGCTCGCCTGGATCGCGGAGCTGTGGGGGATAGCGATCGTCGCCGTTCTGTGCGCCTCGACGGGCGGCGCCACCAGTCCCTTCGCGCTGCTCTACTTCTTCGCGATCGGCCACGCCGCCGCGTTCCAGCCACGGCGCCGCTTCGCGTTCACCGCGCTCGCCGGGCTGCTCGCGTTCCTCGCGCCCGTCCTGTACTCGAACGTGTCCACGAACTTCGCCGCGATCGCATGCGTCGGCGGCGTGCTGGCAGTGCTGACGACGGTGGTCGTGCACATCGCGCTCGAACGCATGCGCTCCGAGCGTCGGCGGCTCGAGCTGCTGATCGACGCGACGGCGCGGCTTGACACCTCGCTCGACCCGGAGCAGACGCTGCGCCGCATCGCGGGTATGGCGCTGCCGGAGCTGGCAGAGGTGTGCGTCGTCGACCTCGTCGCTGCGGACGGATCGATCGCCGAAACTGTCGCGGCGGCGCTCGACCCGCATCTCGCGGCGCGCGTGGAAGCCGCCGGCGCGGAGCGCCACGGCCAGCCGCCTGACGAGCCGATCGCGTGGACGCTGCAGCGCCGCACGACCACCTCGCTGGAAACGCTCGACGCTGCTCCAGTGCTGCAGGAGGCGATCGGCGCCGGGCGCCGCGAAGGCTCCCACCCTCTGTCGGCGACGGTCGTGCCCATGGTCGCGCGCGGACGCGTGCTCGGCGCGATCACGTTCGTGCACGCGCACAGGCCGGCGGACGCTCAGCGCAGGGTGCTCGAAGGTCTCACCGGCCGCGCATCGCTCGCCTACGACAACGCGCGCCTGTACGCCGAGCGGGCGCGCGTCGCGCTCACGCTGCGCCGCAGCCTGATGCCCGAGGCGCTGCCGCGCATCGACGGCCTCGAACTGGACGGCTACTTCCGCCCGATGGGCGCGGGCAGCGAAGTCGGCGGCGACTTCTACGACGTGTTCGAGGACCGAGACGGCTGCTGGCTCGTCGTCGGAGACGTATGCGGCAAGGGCGCGGAGGCCGCGGTGCTGACCGCCTTCCTGCGCCACACGACGGTCGCGTACGCCCGCGACGGCAGCAGCCCCGCGGACGTGCTCTCGCGCGTCAACCGCGCGATGCTCGAGAAGGACTTCGAGGGCCGCTTCGCCACGGCGGTGCTCGCACGGCTCGAGTACGGCAGCCAGGGCATTCGCGTCACGATCGCCTCCGCCGGGCATCCGCCCGCGCTGGTGTCACGAGCCGACGGCAGCTGCGCCGAGTTCGGCAGTGGCGGGACGCTGCTGGGCGTCTTCCCGGACGCGCGCGTGGGCGAGTCCGAGACGATCCTCAGCCCCGGTGACGGGCTCGCGCTCTACACCGACGGGCTCTCCGAGGCGCACGCGCCCCAGCGCGTGCTCACGGCAGCGGAGATGCTGGAGGCGATCGCCAGCGGTCAGCCCGAGTCGCCGCGCGAGACGATCGGCGCGCTGCTCGGGCTGCTCGACCTGCGCCGGGGAGCGCGCGACGACATCGCGATCCTCGCGGCGCGCGTGCAGAGCGTGCAGGCGCGCGGCGTGCGCGCCGCCTGACCCGCTCAGTAGTGGTAGCCGCCCGATGCCCCGGATTCTTCGGAGCCGGACGTGCCGCCGCCCGAGCCGCTCGGGGCGCCGCCGCCGGGAGCAGCGGCCGCTGCTCCGCCCACCTTGATCGCGCTCCAGGTGCCGACGTCCTTGAAGCCCTGGCCGGCGGCTTCTCCGGGCGCCTTGTCCTGCGCGAACGTGTACAGCGGTTTGCCCTTGTAGGTGACCTGCATCGATCCATCGGGCCGGCTGACCGTGGCGAGCGAGCCGACGGCTCCGCTGGGTGCGCCGCTTGCCGCCAGCGGATGCCACACGCTCGTGCAGGCGGAGGTCGTGCAGATGAAATGACCGGCGTGCTCGACGCTCAGGGCGTAGAGCGTCATGCCCTGCGCGTCGACGAGCACCGTGCCGCCCAGCGCGCTGTTGCTCGCGGTCTTGACGACGGCCCCGGACGAACTCGAGGAGGAGGCGGAGGAGGAGGATTTCGCGGCGGGCGCGGCGGCGGAGCCTCCGTAGGAGCTGCTGCCGCAGGCTGCCAGCAGCAGTGACGCCGCCAGCGAGGCGGCGATGAGGGACAGGGGCTTGCGCATGTGATGCTCCGTTCTCCGTGGCGCAGTCCGTCGGGGGGGCGGGCTGTCACCACTTCAGACGGCTCATGCGCCTTTTTCTTCCGGCGGGCGCGCGAGACGGCCGCCGCGCGGCGCGTCTCAATCGCGGGACTTGCCGCCCGCGGACCCGGCCGGCTGCGCGCGCTCGAGGTAGCGCCGAAGCCCCGCATAGCTCTGATCGGTGGGCATCGCCTGCGCGTACGTGGCCGCGAGCGCCGGCGCGGCCGCCGCGGCGACGCGCTCGCGCACGGCCGCCGCGAACTCCTGCGCGTCGAGCTCGCGAGCAAGCTGCTCGGCCACATCCAGGTACTCGTGCAGCTGCGCGACCTGCTCGTCGACGTCGGTGTACGCGCCGAAATGCGCAATCGCCACGCGCCGCGGGCTCCAGCCGCGGAGCACCTCGAGCGAGCGCCGCCAGGCCGGCAGGTCGATGTCCGGTGGCGGTGTCGGCGCCAATGTCGGGCCGCCGCCGATGCGCACGCCGGCGATGTCGCCCGCAAACGCCCAGTCGCTCGCGCCGTGCCGGTATGCGACGTGGTGGGAGGCGTGACCGGGCGTGAAGGCGACCTCGAAGCCGTTCAGCGTCTCGCCGTCCGCGAGCACGCGGATGCGCTCCGCGGGAACGGGCAGAACCTCTCCCCACAACCGCTGCATCTGCTCGCCGTACAGACGTGCGGCGCTGGCGAGCAGCCGGCTCGGGTCGCTCAGATGCGGCGCGCCACGTGGATGCACCCACACCTCCAGCTCGGGGAACCGCTCGGCGAGCGTGCCGCTTGCACCGGCGTGATCGAGGTGGATGTGCGTGAGCGCGAGCGCCGCGGGCGGATCGCGTTCGAGCACCGGCAGCAGCCGCGTCAGGCACGAGCTGGGACCCGGGTCGACGATCACGTCACCGACCCGCCACGCGCCGATCACGCGCTCACGGCCGAGATGGAGCAGGTCGATCAGCTCGGGCTCGGTCGGCATCGAGCCGAGCCTAGCTGCGCCGGTCCGCCGTACGCTGCACCGATGAGCGCGCGCGCACGGACGGGAGACGGCAAGCGGGCAGTTCGTGCTCACATCACCGGCAGCGTCCAGGGCGTCGGCTTCCGCGACGCCACGCGCCGGCGGGCCGGCTCGCTCGGGGTGCTCGGCTGGGTGCGCAACGAAGAGGACGGCACGGTCGCCGTCCACGCGGAGGGAGACAGCGACGCCGTCGGCGCGCTGCTCGACTTCCTCGGCGAGGGCCCTCGCGGCTCCTCGATCGCCTCGTTGGAGGCAGAGGAGGTACGCGTCGAGGGGCACGAGCAGTTCGTCGTGCGAGGCGTCAGCGCGGGCGTGTTCGTGGTCCAGCAGCATGCGGCCACCGCACGCCACTACGACCTGCGCCTCGAGGTCGACGGCGTGATGCGCTCATGGGCCGTGCCGAAGGGCCCGTCGCTCGACCCCGCCGCGAAGCGGCTCGCGGTGCAGGTCGAGGACCACGGCCTGGGCCACAACGAGTTCGAGGGCCGCACCGGCGGTGGCGGCGTGATCGTGTGGGATCGCGGCAGCTATGAGCAGGGCGGCCGCGTCCCGTGGCCGCAGGCATTGGAGCGCGGGCACGCGGTGTTCGTGCTGCACGGCGAGAAGCTGCGCGGTGGCTTCGCGCTGCAGCGAACCCGCCCCGGTCCGAAGCCGCAATGGCTGCTGATCAAGCGGCGCGACGAGCACGCGCGCGCGGGCGGCGAGATCGTCTCCGAGCGCCCCGAGTCCGTCGTCAGCGGCAGGACGTTGGAGCAGCTGCTGGCCGGGGCCTGATACGCGGCTCTTATACCTCGGGCCTTAACACATATTCGACTTTGCAGCCGTATCGGCACACGATTGCCAGCGTTGCAATGGGACTTCGAGAGACATCTCAGCGCAGGCGACGGCGGCCGCTCCTGCTCAAGCGGCATGCACATGCGCCTGTGAGCGATCCGCCGCCGGACGGCGAGGCTCGCCCGCAGCCGCACGAGGAACAGGCCGGCGCGGCGCTGTCGCGCGAGAACCCGATGCCGATGTTCGGGAGCCGCACGAGCGCCGCCCCCGCCAAGACGAACCGCTTCCGGGTCGAGCGCAGGGACGTGGCAGACACGATCGTGATCGTCCCCTACGGTGAGCTGGACGCCGCGGGCGTGCCGTCGCTCGAGGCGGAGCTGCTCGGAGCGATCCCCCAGACCCACTCGATCCTGCTCGACCTCGGCCAGCTCACGTTCGTGGACTCGTGCGGGCTCTGGCTGATCACGCTCACGCTCAACTCGTGCCGGCGCAACGGCGTCGCCTTCTCGCTCACGCGCGGACCCGAGTCGATCCGCTCGATCTTCGAACTGACGGGCCTCAGCGACGTGCTGCCGTTCGTGGAGGAAGCCCGCTAGCTCCTACGCTGGGCGGATGCGCGCCCCGCGTCCGAGACGGCTGTCGAGCCCGGCGCGGGCGGGCGCGCTTGCGCTGCTCGCGGCGGCGCTCGCGGCCCCGGCGCTGGCCGCGACCGGCGGCACCGGCGGCCCGGGCGCAGCGCATGACCCCTCCCCCGGCTTCGCCGTCGGCGTGCGGGTGCTGCGCTACCTCGACGCCGGCCGCCTCGCGCGGCCCCGGCATCGCCGTCCGTTTGCGCGGGCGCTGCCGGTCGTGGTGCGCTATCCGGCTGCCGCAGGGGCTCCCGGCGAACGAGACATGCCCGGCGCGAGCCCGGCGCGCAATGCCGGGCCGTTCCCGCTGGTCGTGTTCGCGCACGGCTTCGCCGTGACGCCCGCCACGTACTCGCGGCTGCTGCGCGCCTGGGCGCGCGCAGGCTATGTCGTCGCCGCGCCGGTGTTCCCGCTCGAGAACGCGAACGCGCCGGGCGGGCCGGACCAGTCGGACCTCGTCAACGAGCCGGCCGACATGAGCTTCGTGATCACGCAGCTGCTCGCCGCCGACGCCGCACCGGATGGGCCGCTATCGGGCCTGATCGACCCTGCGCGCATCGCCGTCGCCGGCCAGTCCGACGGCGGCATCGCGGCGCTCACGCTGGCCTACGGCAAGCGCGCGCGCGACCCCCGCCTGCACGCCGCGGTGATCCTCTCCGGCGCCGAGATGTCCGGGATCGGCGGCTACTCGTTCGCGGCCGGGCCGCCGCTGCTCGCCGTGCAGGGCACCGCCGACCC
>DASWSH010000093.1:0-5038 GCA_036402735.1 Solirubrobacteraceae bacterium
CGGCCGCGGCCGTGCAGCTGCTGCCGAACACGGCCGGCTGCCACACCGCGCGCGACGCGGTCCTGACAGCGCGCCTCGCGCGCGAGGCATTCGAGACGGACTGGATCAAGCTCGAGGTGATCGGCGACGAGCGCACGCTGCTGCCCGACGCGCCGGAGCTGCTCGACGCCGCCGAGCAGCTCGTCGAGGACGGCTTCGTCGTGCTCCCCTATACGACCGACGATCCGGTGCTGGCACGACGCCTCGCCGACCTCGGCTGCGCCGCGGTGATGCCGCTGGGCTCGCCGATCGGCAGCGGCATGGGGATTCGCAACCCCTACAACATCTCGCTGATCCGCGAGAGCGTCGATGTTCCGGTCGTGCTCGACGCTGGCGTCGGCACCGCCTCGGATGCGACGCTCGCGATGGAGCTGGGATGCGACGCGGTGATGGCCGCCTCGGCGATCGCACGCGCGCAGGACCCGGTGGCGATGGCGCTCGCGATGCGCCGCGCCGTCGAGGCGGGGCGGCTGGCGCACGGCGCCGGCCGCATCCCGCGCCGGCGCTACGCGAGCGCGTCGAGCCCCGACGAGGGGCTGGCAGAGTTCACCTGAGCACTTCGATCGTCCCGTTCATCGTGGCGGGATGGATGGTGCACAGGTAGTGGATCGTGCCCGGCCGCGTCAGCTTCACCGCGAAGCTCTGCCCCTGTGTGAAGTCGCCCGAGGCGAAGCGCTGCGGGCCGCTGTGGCTGGTGACGTTGTGCGCGACCGCGTCGAGATCGGTCCAGCGCACCGTCGTGCCGGCCTTCACACGCAGCGTGTCCGGCTGGATCGTGATGTTCTCGTAGGAGACCTTCACCGTGCCCGAGCGCAGCGGGCCGGAGGCGGGCGCGAACTTCGGCGTCGTGATGACCCTCAGGCCCCCATGCCGCTGCTGGGCGGGCGCGGATGCCGCCGGCGTCGTCGCCGAGCGGGAGCCGGCACGGGCGCCGGAGCCGGAGCGGGCGCCGGAGCCGCTGGGCGTGCCGGAGCCGCTGGGCGTGCCGGAGCCGGAGCCGCAGCCGGAGCCGGCAGCGGCCAGCACGGCGAGCAGCGCCAGCAACGGCGGCCGAATGGCGGCGGAGCGGGCCATGGCCGCAGAAGATCCCACACCCGGAGACCGTCACGCCGCAGCGCCTACACTGGCTCGCTCCCATGCCTGCACCCTCACCACGCCATTTCCTCACAGGCACGGAGCTGGATGCGGCCGAGCTCGACGCGCTGCTCGCTCGTGCGCAGGAGCTGAAGGCGCAGCCGCTGCAGTCGAGCGTGCTGGCCGGCCGCAGCGTCGCGCTGATCTTCCAGAAGCCCTCGACGCGCACGCGCGTCTCCTTCGAGGTGGGCGTGCACGAGCTCGGCGGCCATCCCGTCGTGCTGCGCAGCGACGAGCTGCAGCTCTCGCGTGGCGAGGCGTTGCGCGACACCGCGCTCGTGCTGTCCAGGCACGTCGCCGTCGTCGGGCTGCGCACCGGCCCCGACGAGACGCTCGAGGAGCTGGCGCGCTACAGCGAAGTGCCGGTCGTGAACATGCTCAGCGCACGCCACCATCCCTGCCAGGCGCTCGCGGACCTGCTCACGCTGCGCGAGGCGTACGGCGATCTGCAGGGCAGGCGCCTGGCCTACGTCGGCGACGGCAACAATGTCGCTCGCTCGCTCGCGCTGCTGGGCTCGCTCGCCGGCCTGCACGTGGCGATCGCCTCGCCGCCGGGCTACGAGCTGGAGAGCGAGCTCGCGCCGCCGCCCGGCGCGACCGGCTCGATCAGCCTGCACAGCGATCCTCGCGAGGCGGTCGCGGGCGCGCATGCCGTCTACACCGACGTGTGGGTGAGCATGGGCGACGAGCAGACGGCCGACGCGCGCCGCCGTGACCTGGCCCGCTACCGCGTAGATGACGAGCTGCTCGACGCAGCCGCACCGGGCGCCTTCGCGATGCACGACCTGCCGGCGCATCCGGGTGAGGAGATCAGCGCGGAGCTGCTCTACGGCGAGCGCCAGCGCATCTGGGACCAGGCGGAGAACCGCCGCCATGCTCAGAAGGCGCTGCTCGAGCTGCTCCTGGCCGGCTCGCCGCACCCCGTCTCGGCATCGGCGCACACCCGATCGCGCGGGGCCGAGGAGTGAGCGCCGCGCCCGCGCAGGCGAGGCCGCAGCGCGGCGAGGAGCTCGAGCTGCAGGTCGACTCGCTCGCGTTCGGCGGCGAGGGCGTGGCGCGCTTCGGCCCGGAGGGCTACGTCGTGTTCGTAGCCGGTGGCATCCCGGGCGACCGGGTGCGCGCGGTCGTGCACAAGCGCAAGCGCAGCTACGCGCACGCGCGGACGCTGGAGGTGCTCACGCCCAGCCCGGAGCGCATCGCGCCGAGGGCGCAGCACCCGGGCGTGCCGTGGCAGGTGCTGCCGTATGAGCGCCAGCTCGAGATCAAGCAGGCGCAGGTGCGCGAGGCGCTCGAGCGGATCGGCCGGCTGGAGGGCTTCGAGCTGCAGGAGATCGTGCCCGCCCTGCAGCAGTGGCGCTACCGCAACAAGCTCGAGTACTCGTTCGGCAACGCGCCGGACGGCTCGCTGCTGTGCGGCTTCCACGCGCCCGCCGGGGGCAACGCGGTGGTGCAGATGGACGACTGCCTGCTCGCCTCCGAGCTCGGCAACCGCGGCCGCGAGCTGGCGGCGGCGTGGTGCCGCGCGCAGGGGCTGACCGCATGGGAGCGCGGCCGCAGCCCGGGAAGGGAGCGAGGCGAGCGCGTCGCGCCGGCTGAGGACGGCCGCGTGCGCCTGCGCAACCTCGTCGTGCGCGAGGGACGTCGCAGCGGCCTGCTGCAGGTGCGCCTGGTGACGAGCCCCGGCGAGCTCGAGGCCGGTGTGTTCGCGGCGGCGCTCGCGCAGGGACTCGGCGAGCGCCTGCACGGTGTGCTGTGGACACGCTCCGATCGCCCTGCCGAGACGACGCAGGGTGGCGAGACGGAGCTGGTGTGGGGCGAGGAGGAGCTGCCGGAGCAGGTCGGTGAGCTGGACCTGCGCATCTCGCCGGAGGCGTTCTTCCAGACCAACACGGAGATGGCCGAGGTGCTGTACGGCATCGCCGGCGAGTACGCCGCGCTCGAGGGGTGGGAGCGCGTCTATGACCTGTATTGCGGGATCGGCTCGATCGCGCTCACGCTCGCGCCGCGCGCGGGCGAGCTGTGGGGCGTCGAGCTGGTCGAGCAGGCGGTCGCCGACGCGATCGAGGGAGCCCGCCGCAACGAGATCGACAAGGCCCGTTTCTTCGCCGGTGACATACGCCTGGCGCTGCCCGAGCTGCTGCAGCGAGCCGGGCGTCCCGACGTGATCGTCGTCGACCCGCCGCGCGCGGGCCTCTCGAAGAAGGTCGTGCACCGCATCATCGACGCCTCGCCGAAACGGATCGTGTACGTCTCCTGCAACCCCACGACGCTCGCGCCCAATGCGGCTGAACTGGTCGAGGCGGGCTGGTCGCTGAAGCGCGTGCGCCCGATCGACATGTTCCCCCAGACCCACCACATCGAGACGGTCGCGCTGCTCGAACGGAAGTAGGCTGCAGCCGTGCGCGCAGCGACGATCCGCGAGGGGCAGGTGGTGGTCGAGGAGCACCCGGACCCCGAGCCGCTGGCCGGGGAGGTGCTGGTGCGGGTGCATGCGGCCGGGCTCAACGGCGGCGACATGATGCAGCGGCGCGGGCTGTACCCGGCGCCGCCGGGCTACCCGCAGGACATCCCCGGCATGGAGCTGGCCGGCGAGGTCGCGGCGCTGGGCGCGAAGACCGAACGCTTCGCCGAGGGCGATCGCGTGATGGCGATCGTGGGCGGCGGCGCGCAGGCCGAGCTGGCGGTCGTGCACGAGCGGCTGCTGATGCCGGTCCCGGCCAATCTCGAGTGGGCGGCTGCGGGCGGGCTGCCGGAGGTGTTCACGACGGCGCACGACGCGCTGATCGTGCAGGCGCAGCTGCGGCCCGGCGAGCACCTGCTCGTGCACGGCGGCGCGGGCGGCGTCGGCACGGCGGCGATCCAGCTCGCACGGGCGCTCGGCGCGCGCGTCACGGCGACGGTGCGCGACGAGGCGCTGCGCGAGCAGGTCGCGCAGCTGGGAGCGACCGCGATCCCCAGCGAGGAGTTCGCCGAGCGTGGCCCGTTCGACGTGGTCCTCGAGCTGGTCGGCGCCCCGAACATGGCGCAGAACCTGCAGGCGCTCGCCACCGGCGGTCGCATCGCGGTGATCGGCGTCTCAGCCGGTGCGAGCAGCGAGCTGAACCTGCTGGCGCTGATGGGCAAGCGCGGCCGCATCCACGGCTCGACGCTGCGCGCGCGCCCGCTCGAGGAGAAAGCGCTGAACGCGCGGCTGGTGGAGCACGAGGTGCTGCCGCTGTTCGAGCGCGGCCAGCTGACGGTCCCGATCGCTGAGACCTTCCCGCTCGACGCGGCGGGGGAGGCCTATGACCGCTTCGCCGCGGGCGGCAAGCTGGGGAAGATCGTTCTCACGATCGGTTAACTTCCCTCGGGGAGCCTTTCGATCGGGCTCACCACTTCGAGGAGAGGCGAGATTGTCGGGAGAGGGCGAGATCCGACCGTCACATGTGTCGCGGAAGCTGGCACGGCTGACGGTCGCGCTGGCGTGCCTGGCTTGGGCGGCGCCGGCGCATGCTGCGCCGCAGGGGATCCACAAGATCCAGCACGTGATCGTGATCATGCAGGAGAACCGGTCCTTCGATCACTACTTCGGCACCTACCCGGGCGCCAACGGCATCCCGGCGGGCGTGTGCCTGAGGGAACCGAAGGGCGGCCCCTGCGTCGCGCCGTTTCACAGCTCCGAAGACATCAACGTCGGCGGCCCGCACGGGCCGGGCGCGTTCCGCACCGACGTGCACGGCGGCAGGATGGACGGCTTCGTGGAAGCGCTCGCGGGCGCGCATCCGAAGTGCGGCGGCAACACGCCCGAATGCTCCTGCGGAGCGAAGGCGCGCTGCAACGACGTGATGAGCTACCACGACCCGCGCGAGATCGCGAACTACTGGCG
>DASWSH010000094.1:0-4071 GCA_036402735.1 Solirubrobacteraceae bacterium
CGCTCGTTCGGTATGACCACCCTCGTGCCATCTTCCGTTCTTACGTACGTGTAGGTGAGGCGGATGTCCTCGACCGTGCCGGTCGCGTCCTCGAAGGTGACGAGGTCGCCGATCCGGATCGGCTGGGTGATCGCGAGCAGCACGCCCGCCACGGCGTTCGCGAGCGTCTGACGCGCCGCGAACCCGACCACCAGGCCGAGCACGGCGGACGACGCGAGGATGCCGGTGGCGACCCGCTTCACGGCGGCGAACTGGCTCAACGCCAGGGCGACGCCGAGCACGATGATTCCTACGTAGATGAGCCGCCGGACGAGGCGCAGGCGCGTGCTCGCGACCGGCGAGATCGGGCCGGGCATGGCGTTCGCGAGCCGTGCGCCGCGCGAGATGATCGCCCGATCGACAAGCTGCGCGAGCGCGAACGTCACGATCACGGTGACGATCGCCGTGATGGTGTTGCGGTGATCTGCCCAGAATGACCCGGCAATGGGAAGATCGACGGCAGGCATGAGCGTGCAGGCTATAGCGCGACGGCGGCTCGACCCGGCGCGAGCGGAGGCGCTGCGGGCGGCTGGATCGGCGTTCGCGTGGAGCCGCCTGCTCGTGTTCGCGGTCGCCGTTGTAGTGGTGGCGATCGCGGGCGTCGACGCCGGTAACGAGCGGAACTTCGACCAGCCCGCGCTCACGCATCCGTTCAGCGGTGTGCTCGACTCGCTGCTGTCTCCGCTCGCTCGCTGGGACAGCGCCTGGTACCTCGACATCGCGCACTCCGGCTACGGGGGGCAGAGCTCGGCGTTCTTCCCGCTGTACCCGTTGCTCGTGCGGCTGGTGGCGACGGTGTCGGCGCCGGGCGCACTGCTCGTATCGGGGTACGTCGTGTCGCTCGCGGCGCTGTTCGGCGCGCTGTACCTGATGCACCGCCTCGTGGCGCTCGAGCTGGGCTCATCCGAGCTGGCGCGCGGCGCCGTGCTGATGCTGGCGCTGTTCCCGGGGGCCCTGTGGCTCGGCGCGCCGTACTCGGAGAGCCTCTTCCTCCTGTTGTCGGTCGGCGCGTTCTACGCCGCGCGCACGGGGCGCTGGGCGGTGGCCGGGGTGTGCGCCGCCCTTGCGTCGGCGACGCGCTCGGCCGGGATCGTGCTCGTCGTGCCCCTCGTGATCCTCTGGTGGAAGTCGCGCGATCGCCGCGCGCGCGACCTCGGCTGGATTGCGCTGGCGCCGGCGGGGCTCGTCGCGTACTCCGTCTACCTGGCGGCCTCGATCGGCGACGGCTTCGCGTACCTGCACCTGCAGGCGGTGTGGTTCAGGTCGTTCGCGGGGCCGTTGGGGGCTGTGCCCGACGGCGCGGTGGCGGCGTGGGACGGGCTGCGGCAGATCCTGTCGGGACAGCGCGCACACGTGTACTTCACGGCTGCCGGTGGCGACCCGATCGGGGTGGGCTGGCACAACCTCGAGCTTTTCGGGTTCCTCCTGCTCGCGATCGGGGCTGTCGTCGGCGTGCTGCGGCGGCTGCCGGTCGCATACGGCGCCTACGTCGTGGCCGCGCTCGCGCTGCCGTTGTCGTTCCCGGTCGGACCGGAGCCGCTGATGTCGCTGCCGCGCTTCCTCGGCGTCCTCTTCCCCCTCTTCATGTGGCTCGCGCTGGTGTGCCGCACGCCGCGGCGGCGCGCGGTCGTGTTCGCGGCGTTCGGCTTGGGACTCGCCGTGTTCACAGCGCGCTACGCAACGTGGCACTGGGTCGCATAGGCGCCGTTCTCCTGGACTCCTTCGGGACGCTCGTCTCGATGGAGCCGCCGGCGCCGCGGCTTGCGTCTGCGCTCGGAGTCGGGCTCGAGGAGGCGGAGGCCGCCTTCGCCGCCGAGATCTCGTATTACGTCGAGCATCACGTGGAGGGGCGCGACGCGGCATCCCTATCCGCGCTGCGGGACCGCTGTGCTGCGGTGATCCGCGAGTCGCTCGAGCTGCAGTCGGTGCCGCTCGAGCGGGTAAGGCACGCGATGCTCGACTCGATCCGGTTCAGCGCGTATCCGGACGCAGCGCCCGCGCTGCGCGAGCTGCGTGCGCGCGGCGTGCGGTTGGTGGTGGCGAGCAACTGGGACTGCAGCCTGCCCGAGGTGCTGTCGCAGGCGGGGCTCGCGTCGCTCGTCGACGGCGTCGTGTCCTCCGCGATGGTCGGTGCGGCGAAGCCCGAGCCGGCGCTGTTCGAGGCCGCGCTGGCGCTGGCCAGCTGCCCGCCGGCGAATGCGGTGCACGTGGGTGATTCGCTGTCGAAGGACGTCGAGGGGGCGACCCGGGCGGGTGTCGCGGCTGTGCTGCTCGAACGCTACGGCCATGGCGCCGACGCGCCGGTGCGCATCACGAGCCTCGCCGAGCTGCCCGGCCTAATCTAGATCGGTGGCCGAATTGCCTCCCCCATCAGCGCCGCCGCAGCAGCAATGGCCGCTCTGGCTTCCCCTCGCCGGCGTGGGCTGCGGGGTGTCGTTCGGGCTGCTCGTCCTGGGCGTGATCTCCGGGGTCGCGAACCGCACGAGCTCCCCCGGGCTCACCGCTGCGGGCACGGTGGTGGTGGACGTTTCGGTCGTGGTCGCCTGCGTCCTGTTCGCCGGCCTAGTGAAGCGCCCGCGGCCATCGCAGTTCGGCCTGCGCGGCGCCGTCCCGAAGTTCACGGCGCAGATCGCAGGCCTCGGCGCGCTCGCCTACTTCCTCTTCAGCGTCGTCTACGAGGCCATCGTGCGCCCGGACAACCCGCAGAAGGTGGTCGAGAGCCTCGGCGCGGACTCGAACAAGCTTCTGCTCGTGGTCGGCGCGCTCGTTGTGATCGCCGTCGCGCCCGTGTGCGAGGAGCTCTTCTTCCGCGGGATCCTCTTCACGGTGCTGCGGCAGCGCATGGCGTTCTGGCCCGCCGCGGTGATCGACGGGGTGCTGTTCGGGTTCGTGCACGGCTCGCTCGTGATCGTGCCGGTGCTGGCCGCTCTCGGCGTGATGTTCTGTTACGTCTACGAGCGGACGGGGTCGATCTTCCCGACGATCGCGCTGCACGCGCTCAACAACACGATCGCCTACGGCGCGACGACCGACAACGGCTGGCCTGCGGCGCTCGCGGTGGGTGCAGTGGTGATCGGCGCCTGCGTGCTGGGAGTCGCGCGAGCGCCACGGGGTGAGCCCGCGCCGGTAACCGGGTAGGACCCGCGGCGTAGTTCTCGAAACTCCCCCGGTGGCGGTGTGTGGCGCGCGGGGAAATCGTGACCTACCCTTGCCCGGTCCTATGAAAGGAAACTCGCGCGTGAAGACCGTCCTCTCCCTACTCGTGACCTCGCTGGCGCTGGCTCCGGCCGCGGCCGCTCAGGCCCCGGCTACGCCGACGCCACCGGAGGACGCGGCGATCAGCGCGCGGATCGACTCTGGGCTCACCTACAAGGGCCGGTCGTACGTGGTGAAGGGCGACCAGGCCCTCGTTCGAGGGACCTTGAAGCCGGCCGTGCCCGGGCAGAAGGTGGTGGTCGAGCTCTTCCGGCACGGGAAGAAGATCGCGCAGGCGACGAGGAACGTGCGCTCCGACGGCACCTTCCAGGCCAAGGTGCGCGCCCAGCGGGACGGGGCGCTGGCGCTGTGGGTGACCCACAAGAAGACAGACCAGCAGAAGCAGGCGAACGCCCGCCTCGGCCTCACGGCGATCGTGCCGAGCGCACACATGGGCTCTCATGGCACGAAAGTCCGCCTGCTCGAGGCCGGCCTGGCGAAGCTCGGCTACGTGACCACGCGCGGCCCGCACTTCACGGCCGCGACTGCCCGCGCCGTAATTGCCTTCCGCAAGGTGAACAAGATGGCGCGCATCACGACCGCGAGCAAGACGGTCTTCCGGATGCTCTTCGCGGGCAAGGGCGGCTTCAGTCTGCGCTACCCGAGCGCCGGCCCCGGCGGCAAGCACGTCGAGTTCGACTGGTCGCGCCAGGTGCTGGTGCTGGCGCGCGGCGGGGCGCCGGAGCGGATCTACCACGCCTCGTCGGGCAAGCCGTCGACGCCGACGGTGTTCGGCACCTTCCACTTCAACCGCCGCCAGGCGGGCACGAACCACCT
>DASWSH010000095.1:0-2783 GCA_036402735.1 Solirubrobacteraceae bacterium
CGCATCTGGTTGTAGCTCGGCATGCCGTTGTCGCGACCGCGCTGAACGTCGATCGCGATCAGTTCGCGCAGCGAGTGCTTGTAGCTGACCCCGTAGCGAGATTCGAGTTCGGCCAGCACGGGATCGTTCAGGTAGAAGAAGCGGTCGCCGTCGCGCAGCGCTTCGAACTGCCTTCGCCACGTCGCCTGCTGCAATTCGCCGAGCTCGCTGCCGGCGGGATGGGGTTCGGCCAGCATGCCGACGAATGCGTCGAGCTTCCCTACGGAGCCGTACGTCGCCTTCAGGCGCGAGGCGAGCGTCGAGCGCCGCGTGCCGCTGACCGCGTGTTCCTCCGAGCCGGGTTCGATCTGTTCGCCCCACATGTTGCGCAGCGAGGTGAAATCGAGGATGTGCGGGTCTTCGATCGTTTCGCCCTGGGGCAGTTCTTCGCTGCTCTCGCCGGTGACTTCGGCGAAGCTCGCGCGCGGCGCCAGGCCGACGGCTTCGCGCATCTGGTTGTAGCTCGGCATGCCGTTGTCGCGACCGCGCTGAACGTCGATCGCGCCGAGGTCGACGACGCCGCTGAAGCAGCCGGTCGTCGTCGGTTCCGCGTAGCAGGCGGCAGGATCGGCTCCGGGCCCCGGCACGCCGAACAGCACGCTGCGCAGCGCGTCGTCGATCTGCTCGTCGTTCTTGTAACCGGGCTCCGCGGCGAGGCCCTGCAGGATCGCGCCGAGCCCCACCTGGGGCACGATCTGCGGGTCGAAGAAGGCGGCGCCCTGGGAGATCGTCAGTTCGAGCTGGTTGCCGTGCTTGCCGCCCGGCGCGACTCCGACGCCGCGCGCCTGCAGCGCTTTGATGCGCGCTTCGGAGAAGTTGCGCGGCACGAGCACGTGAAGCTCGCCGTTGACCATCGAGTGCGCGCGATAGCCGACGGTCGCGAATTCGTCGCTCAGCTCCGGGTTGACGGTGGGGTCATATCCGTTGTAGGCGCCCAGCGTGACACCCGCGGCGGGAAGGAATTCCTGGTAGGTGATGTACTGCTCCTCCGCGCCGACCACGCGGCGGGCGATCTGGAAGCGCTGTTCGTTCGTCAGCGAGCTGGGCAGCTGGGCGACGATGCGGTTGTGCTCGCGCGCGAGCAGCGTGGTCACCGCAGTGAGCTCTGAGTTCTCGTTGGCGCGCACATCGCCAGCGACGACCGCTTCGCCTGGGTTGCCGGCGAGTGCGCCTTCGGTCACCATCGGCGGCGCCGTTGCGGCGTTGCCGCGCGCGCCGGCGGACGGCAGGTAGCCCTTCGCGAGCAGCAGCTTCGCGCGCTGCGCGGCGGCCGCGCCGTTGGCCGGGCCGCCACGCAGCCATTTGAGCCGTGAGGTGCTGTTGCCGTATAGCGCGGAGGCGTCGATGAAGGAGCTGACGGTGTTGATCTGCTGCCGCGGGTTGGAGGCGTCGCCGCCGCTGCCCACCGCGGCGGTGTCGCGCGCGAACGGGATCATGCCGAGCGTGTCGGGGAAGGACTCGAGCGGGTCTTCGGAGTTGAATGCGATCGGCGCTTCTTCGAAGCCGCTCGCGGCGTGGCCGAAGGTGTGATCGACGAACTGCCCCCATGTCCAGAGCCACTGGCTGACGTTGCGCTCGGAGAAGAGATCGACGCCGAGCGAGTTGAACACGCGGTTGCTGACGTAGCGTGCGTTCGGTCCTTCCACCGGCGCGCCGGCGCCGTCCGCGTAGCGTGCGGGCGCCCAGCGCAGGTAGCTGCTGTCGGGCGTGCCCCACGCGGGGTGGGCGAGGTTGTTGTTCGAGTCGTCGAGCGCGCGCGCTTCGAAGCTCGGCACGGCCGCCGGCGCGGCGGCGGGCAGCGCGAGCGTGAGCGCGGCGAGCAGCACGATGGCGGCGCGAGCCGCGCAGCGCGGTACGGCAGCGGCGCGAGCCGCGCAGCGCGGCACGGCTGTGCGGTGCGGCTCATCCTCCGTGACTCGCATACGACCCCCTGACGCCCGTCGTGCGGGCGCCACCATCACTGTTTCCTGAGACGCCGGCCGAACCCTGGGAGGCCGGCGGCGAACATCGAGTCTGACAGCGCCGTGAGGGGCAGTCAAGCACGCGCATATACGCTTCGGCGATGGCTCTGAGGGTGATCGGCGCCGGCCTCGGGAGGACCGGCACCAACTCGTTGAAGCTGGCGCTCGAGCAGTTGCTTGGGTCGCGCTGCTACCACATGTACGAGCTGCGCCGCCGGGCCGCGGACCTGCCGGCGTGGGAGGATGCGCTGGCTGGGCGCCCCGTCGACTGGCACGCGCACCTCGACGGGTTCGCAGCGACCGTCGACTGGCCGGCCGCGGCGTTCTGGCGCGAGCTTGAGGGCGCGAACCCGCGGGCGTTGGTGCTGCTCTCGACGCGTGAGTCGCCGGCGGTGTGGTGGAGCAGCATGGAGCGCACGATCGTGCCGGCGCTGGCGCGGCCGCTGCCGGCGGACGACCCGGACCTCGCGCGCCAGCGCGCGCTGACGAGGGCGATCCTCAGCGAGCGGCTGACGCCCGACTGGCCCCAGCGCGAGCCGGCGATCGCGGCGTACGAGCGCCACAACGAGGAGGTCCGCCGGGACGTCGCACCCGAGCGACTGCTCGAGTGGCAGCCCGGCGACGGCTGGGAGCCCCTATGCGCAGCGCTTTCGCTGCCGGTGCCCGAGCAGCCGTTCCCCCACGAGAACACGACCGCGGACTTCCGTGCGCTGGTGGGGCTCGACGGGTGAGCGCCCGGCTGCGGCTGGTGCAATATTGAAGCTGTGACGTACACCTCCGAGC
>DASWSH010000096.1:0-4644 GCA_036402735.1 Solirubrobacteraceae bacterium
CGAGCTCTCGTCGCCGTTCCAGAGCACGACGCTGCCGTCCGAGTAGGTCTGGCGCACAGTGAATGCGTACTGCTGGGCCTTCTTGGGAACGCCGACGAAGGGCAGCACGGCGAGCTTCGTTCCGTCCAGCTTGCCCTTCCAGGTGATCGAGTTGCCGCCCTGCAGTTCGCCCTTCACCTTGTGCTGGCCGGCGACGCTCACGGTCCAGCCGGGCACGGGCGCGACGTGCTCGAGGTCGAAATCGGCGGGCATCGTGAGCTGGATCTGCGTGGTCGAGGCATTGCCCTTCTCGTTGGGCACGGCGAGATTCAGCAGATATCCGTCGCCCGACGGAATCTGGTTCGGGAACAGTTCGGCGTGGGCGAACGCGCTCGGTGCGAGCGCAAGAGCGGCAATGAGGACACCCGCGTACGCGGATGCTCGTCGCATCGAAATGCGTTTCATGTCCTTCTCCCTCTCGTGGCGTGGGCTACGGGATGGAGAGCGCGGGCGGCCCGCGGGCGCGCAGGGCGCGCACGAGCAGCCAGGCGGGCGCGCTGAGCTGCCCGAGGACGAGCTCCTGCGCCCTCCGCGCGGCACGGGGCCGCAGCAGCCGCCGCAGCACGCGCACGACGCGCCGCGCCCACGCAAGCGCGTGGCGCAGAGCTCCGAGCAGTGCGGCCGCAGCGAGTGAGAGCGCCAGCAGGATCGGGATCGCGTTGCGATGGGCGGGGCCCTCGAGGCACGTCCACCAGTGCATCTGCATGCCGGCGCGCGCGTGGATCCAGGTCTCGAGCGCGGCGAAGCCGAGCAGCGAGCTGCCGCCGAGCAGCAGCGCGTCCTGGCAGAAGCGCGCCAGCGCGAGCCGCGGCGGCGGCCCCTCGGCGCGGCCGAGGGCGTGGCGCTCGCGGACGCCGAGCGAGGCGAGCCAGAGCACGCCGAGGGAGATCGCTGCCGCGAGCGCCAGCGAGACGACGGTGATCACGGGCAGGCGCGGGCCCCCGAGCTGAGCCGCGAGCGGCGTGGGCGTCGCGGCGTAGGCGAGCGAGCGGCCACCCAGGATCACGAGCACCAGCCCGAGCAGGAGTCCGCCGAGATGTTCGCCGCGCCTCATCTCACACTCAACGTGAAGGGTGCCGTGATCAGTTTGCCGGCGTGGAAGACCTGCAGGAAAAGCCGCCATTTCCCGGTCGCGGGCAAGAGCACGCCGAGCTCCATGCGACCCGGCTTGGTGCTGTGGCCGGCAGTGGCGGGAGTGCCGAAGCCCGCGGTGCAGGCGGGATCGCTGCCGCAGATGTGCGAGTGGAAGTAATCGAGCGTGCCCGCGCGGAAGAAGATCGCGTGCGCGAGCGCGCCGTAGAACGGCTTGAACACGACGGGCTTGCCGGCGGCGTCGGTCACGCTCACGATCATCGATGCAGGTTCGGCCAACCGCAACCCCGGCAGCTTCGCGATGCGGAACGTGAGGCCGCCCGCGTGCACGACCGGCGCGTAGGGCGGCAGAGGCGCCTTGACGCCCCCGGTTCCCACCTGGAGGTCATGGTGGAGCTGGAAGTTCGGCAGAGGCCCGCTCGCCGGATAGACGTCGACGAGCACGTGGTAGCGGCCGGCGCGGGGCAGGTCGACGGCGATCGCCAAGCGCCCGCTCGGAGGGATGGCCGGGTGCAGGTGCACGATCGTGGAGAGGTCGTCGCGCACGATGATGAGGTGCACGCCGGTGTGGGGGCCTGCGCCCGTGCGGAAGCGCGTGAGGATCTTGCCGTCGGGCGTGCGCACGGCGAAATGGACGGTCACCTCGCCGGGGTCCGCGACGCTCGCGGGCCCCTCCCAAGCGAGCTTGTACTCCTTGGCCGGGGCGATCGTCGGAGGCGCGGGCGAGCCGCCGCCGCCACCGCAGCCGGCTGCGAGCAGCGCGAGCGAGGTCAGCGCGGCCGCGCGGCGCCCGATCACTGGCCCTCCGGGAAGAGGTAGCGGGAGTGGGGCGGCACGTAGCCGCCCACCTCGAGCACGATCTCGTCGTGCCGCTGCAGCGGGATGCGCCGCGGATCGCCCAGCCACTCGCGGCCGTTGCGGAAGGCGCGCACGGCTCCCGTGAACGAGAGCAGCCGGCGCGCGCTGAGCCTCTGGCCCCAGACCGCGAACAGATCGGCGAGCGTGCGCGCCGCCGGGCGCGCGACGAGCACCGTCCCCGTCGGGTCGAGCGTGTGCAGCGGATAGGCGCAGCGGCCGCCGGCGAGGCGGGAGGGGCTCGCATGGCGGAGTGGGGGACGCAGGCCGATGCCGGCGGGGAGCAGCAGCACCTTGCGGTCCACGAAGATCTCGACGTGCACGGCGTCGACCGCACGGCCGGCCGCGCAGCTCATGCCGGCCACCCGGCGTCCGCTCGCGACGGCGCGCGGCGCGGCGGGCAGTACGAACCCCGGCTCGCGCGACACCGGCGGCGGGGGCGGGGGCGCGGCGGGCACCAGCACGGACTCAGTGTGGCAGAGGGCCTCCCGCCGCCCTCTGAACCCGAACGCGCGCTTCACGCGCGCCGGCAGGCGGCCGCTACTCGGAGGTGCGCTCGTCCGCTGCGCCGCCGCAGCAGGACTTGAGCTTCGCGAGCAGCTCCTCGCGGCAGTGGTCCTCGTCCGCTGCGCCGCCGCAACAGGCCTTGACGTGCTGACGCAGCTTCAGCTCGAAGCGGTAGGCGGCAGCGCACTCGCTGCAGAGCGCGAGGTGCTCCTCGACGACCACGGCGTCGCCGGGGGAGAGAAGCTTGTCGAGATACGCCTGCATGCGGCTCTCCGCATGCGCACAGGCTCCAGTGGTCGTGCTCACGATGCTGTGGCCTCCGCGGTGTCCTCGATCGTCTGGGCGAGTTCGGTCTTGAGCATGCGCCGGCCGCGGTGCAGGCGGGACATGATCGTCCCGATCGGCACGTCGAGGATGTCGGCTGCGTCCTGATAGGAGAAGTCGGCGAGGTCGACGAGCACGACCGCGTCGCGATAGGGCTGCGGCAGTGCCGCGAGCGCGCTCACGACGCCGCCCTGCGAGAGGCGCTCGACGACGTTGTCGGCCTCCTCGGGCGTCGAGGTTCCGCCCATGCGCTGGTAGAGGTAGTAATCGCTCTCCTCCACCGGCTCCATCTGGGGCGTGCGCTGGCGCTTGCGACCGGCGTCGACGGCCAGGTTGTGCACGATGCGCAGGAGCCACGCGCGCAGATTCGTGCCCGGCGTGTACTGCTCCCAGGAGCGGAAGGCGCGCACGTAGGCGTCCTGCACGAGCTCCTCGGCGGCCTCCGTCGAGCCCGTCAGGCGGCGCGCGACGCGGAAGGCGTCATCCGCGTACTGCAGCGCGTCCTCCTCGAAATGCACGCGATCGCGCGCGCGCGCGGCGAGATGCCGCGGCTCGCTCGACGACGTCGTCGTTTCGGGCTCCATGAGAGAAACGTACACCGGACCCAGATAACGCCGCCCACCAAAGAGCTATTCCCCTATGCGCATAGCCCCCCGCGGGAGCGGGGGACGGCGAGGCCGCAGAGGCCGCCGAGGATCCAGGCTCGGAGCAGGTCGGAGGGCCAGTGGCTGTCGCAGGCGATCTGGACGGCGCCGTCGGCCAGGGCGCAGGCAATGGCGAGCAGCGCGATCGGGCGCGAGCTGGGCCAGATGGCGACGGCCATCCCCACGAGCAGCGTCCCGGGCCTTCGGGAAACGACTGCGATCCGCACACGAACTGGTGCACACAGGGTCGCGGGCGCTGATCGCCTTGACCACATCGCTCGAGAGCCAGGCGCCGACGCCCGCCGCCATCGCCCCAGCGCGGTGCCGCGGCTCTCGGGCTGTCGCAGCGCCAGCCGCGCGAGCAGGACGATCGCGGAGCCGTACGGGACGGCGGTCTCGAGCCGATGCAGTCGCGGCCGAGGGGCGAGTCGCCGCGTTCCGGCGCACTCACTGCACGAGGCGCCGCTCGCCCGGCAGCCACGCCCTCATGCGTGCGCGCTGCCGCGCCTCCGGCGCACCAGCAGGTAGGCGATGCCGGCCACGATGCCGGCGGCGACCAGGTAGTCGAGGAACTCGAGGCGCTTGTGCCACTCGTCCCACCTGGAGCCGACCTGGACTCCGAGCAGCGTGAGCGCCAGCACCCAGGGCAGCGAGCCCGCGGCCGTGTAGATCGTGAAGCGCCAGAACGGCATGCGCGCGATGCCCGCCGGCAGCGAGATGAACGTGCGGATGATGGGCAGGCAGCGCGCGATCAGCACGATGCGCTCGCCGCGGCGCGCGAACCAGCGGTCGGCCATGTCCAGCCGCGCCGGCGTGATGTGGACGTAGCGGCCGTGGCGTTCCAGCAGCACGCGGCCGCCGCTCATGCCCACGCCCCAGGCGATCCAGGAGCCCACGATGTTGCCGGCCACGCCGGCGGCGACGGCGGCGGTCAGGCTCATGCTGTGGATCGAGACGAGATAGCCCGCGAACAGCATGATGACTTCGCTCGGCACGGGCAGGCAGGCCGATTCGAGCACCATCAGGAAGAACACGGCCGGTATGCCGTGATCGCCGATCAGGTGGGTGACGCCGTCGACGAGGCGGTTCAGCACGAGAGCAGGTAGGCGCAGGGGCGGGGGTCTTGCGGCAGAGGCGAGGCGCCGACGCGCGAGACGACGAAGGCGGCGCCACCGACCTCGAT
>DASWSH010000097.1:0-8140 GCA_036402735.1 Solirubrobacteraceae bacterium
AGCCCCACGGCGGGCTGGCCGTGCCGCTGCAGTCGCAGCACGATCTCCTTGTTGACCTTGCCGACGAGCACCATCTTCGCCACCTCGACCGTGGCCTCGCTGGACACGCGCAGGCCGCCGACGAACTCGACGGGCAGCCCCAGCCGCTCCATGTAGCCGGTGATCTCGGGCCCGCCGCCGTGCACAACGACCGGGTTGAGCCCCACGTACTTGAGCAGCACCACGTCGCGCGCGAACTCCTCGCGCAGCGCCTCGTCCTCCATCGCCGCGCCGCCGTACTTGATCACGACCGTCTTGCCGTGAAACTCCCTGATGTAGGGCAGCGCCTCGAGCAGTGTTCCTACGTCGCGCATCAGGTGGTGTAGTCGGCGTTGATGGTCACGTACGCCTTCGAGAGGTCCGAGAAGAACAGCTCGCACTCCGCGCCCTCGCCCGGCAGGCCGACCTCGTACTCGACCTCCTCACGCTGCACAAGTCGATCGAGCTCCGCCGTCTCGTAGGGGATCGCGGCGCCCGCCGAGCACACCTGCATGCCCTCGATCGTCACGTCCAGCGCGAGCGGCGCGGTGCCGGTCAGCGCGCCGCCTGCCGCCTGCACGATCCGCCCCCAGTTGGGATCGCCGCCGTGCAGCGCCGCCTTCACGAGCGGGCTGTTCGCGACTGCCCGAGCCGCCGCCTCGACCGTCTCGCCGTGCCCGCCGCGCACGATCACGCGCGCGGCGCGCGCCGCGCCCTCGCCGTCGCGCACCATCATCACCGCGAGCTGGCGCAGCAGCGCGTCGAGCGCCTCACCGAAGCGCAGCTCGTCCTCGCTCTCGGAGGCCACGGTCACGCCGGAGGCGCCGGAGGCCATCAGCAGCGCGGTGTCGTTCGTGGAGAGCTGCCCGTCGACGGTCGCGCGATCGAACGATCGCTTCACGCAGACGCCCAGCAGCAGATCGGCCGTCTCGGCTGAGAGCGCCGCGTCGGTCTCCACGAAGCACAGCATCGTGGCGAAGTTCGGCGAGATCATGCCCGCACCCTTGCATTGCGCGCAGAGACGAACGGTGCCCGAGGGCAGCTCGACCTGCAGGTTCGCGCGCTTCTCGAACGCGTCCGTCGTCTGGATCGCTTCCTGGAACGGCCCGTCGCCGCCCGGCGAGAGCTGCGCGCGCGCCGCCAGCACGCCCTTCAGCACGTTCTCGACCGGCAGGAACTGGCTGATGCCGCCGGTCGATGCGAGCGCGACCGCGGCCTCGGAGACGCCGGCCGCGAGCGCCGCCGCGCCCTGCGTCTTGGCAGCGTCTTCGAGCCCCCGCTTGCCCGTGGCGGCGTTCGCGCAGCCCGAGTTGACCAGCACCGCACGCAGCGCGTCCAGCGTGCAGCGCTCGCGCGTGAGCAGCACCGGCGCCGCCGCCGCGCCGGAGGCGGTGAAGCGCGCTGCGCTGACCGGCTGCGGCCCGTCGTTGACCAGCAGGCCCACGTCCGGACGCCCGCTCGGCTTGATCGCCGCCGCGACACCCGCGGCGCGGAAGCCGCCCGGCAGTCCCGAGTCGCCGGGCAGCTCGGCCACGTGAGCGGGCCGCGGCACCCAGCGCGAGCGGAAGAAGCTCATTCGATCCCCTCCCCCTCCGGCAGCCCGAACATCACGTTCAGGTTCTGCACCGCCTGCGAGGAGGTCCCCTTCCAGAGGTTGTCGATCGAGCAGAACACGAGCACCTTGCCCGTGTGCTCGTCCGCCTTCGCGAACACGCGGCAGAAGTTCGTCGCCACCACCTCGCGCGTGCCCGGCGGCTCCTGCACGACCTCGACGAACCGCTCCTCGTCATACGCTGCGGCGAACAGCTCCCGAAGCTCGCCGGCGGCGAGAGCCCGCGTCGGCGTCACGTAGCAGCTCGCCATCTCGCCCTGGTCGAGCGGCACCAGCGAGGCCTGGAACTGGACGGTCACGTCGCTGCCGAGCAGCGCCAGCTGCTCCTCGATCTCCGGCGTGTGGCGGTGTTCGCCGACCTTGTACGGGAGGATGTTCTCGCCCGCCATCGACAGATGCGTCTGCTCGTCGAAGGAGCGCCCGGCGCCGGAGATGCCCTGCTTGGCGTCGATCACCACGTCCGCGATCAGGCCCGCCCGCGCGAGCGGCGCCAGCGCGAGCACGCTGGCGGTCGGATAGCAGCCGGGGTTGGCCACCAGCGCCGCGCCCGCGATCTGCTCGCGGTGCAGCTCGGTCAAGCCGTACACGGCCTGCTCGATCAGCTCCGGGCGCGGATGCGGGCCGTACCAGCGCTCGTAGGTCGCCGGCGAGCGCAGCCTGAAGTCGGCGCTCAGGTCGACCACGCGAACGCCTGCCTCGAGCAGCGCGGCCACGGTCGGCGCGGCTGCGGCGTGCGGATAGGCCACGACGGCCGCGTCGAGCGCCGGCAGCGAGTCGAGCTCGAGCTGCTCGATCGCCAGCGGCACCCGGTAGCGCGGATACAACTCCTCCAACCGGTTCCCCAGCTCTGATCGGCCGGTCACGCCGGCCAGCTCGAACGAGGGATGGCGCCACAGCAGGTGCGCCGCGAGCGCACCCGCGAAGCCCGTCGCGCCCGCCACCAGCACGCGTGGCGATCCCGCGGCGAACGACTGCCCGGCCGGCTCAGCCACGCAGCTCACCGCCGATCTGCGTGAGCGCCGCGACGATCCGCTCGCGCACCGGCGCCACATCCTCGTCGGTCAGCGTGCGCTCCAGCGAGCGGAACGACAGCGCGACTGCGAGCGAGCGCCGGCCCGCGCCGACCTGCTCGCCGGCGTACACGTCGAACACCTCGGCGCGGTCGAGCATCTCGCGGCCCGCCGCGCGAATCAGCTCGCCCAACTCGCCCGCGGAGACCTCTACGGGCAGCGCCACCGCCAGGTCCTGGCGCAGCACGGGGAACGCGCCGAACGGCGCGAACGCGACGACCTCCGGCGCAGCCGCCGCAAGCTTGCCCAGGTCGATCGCGAATGCCGCCGTGCGCGGCAGGTCCCACGCGGCCGCGACCAGCGGATGCAGCTCGCCGAGGAACCCGAGCCGTGCCGGCGCCCGATCCTCGCCCTGGCCCGCGCCGAGCAGCACCGCCGCGCTGCGGCCGGGGTGCAGGAACGGCCAGGGATGCGCCTGCACCGACCACTCGACGTGGAAGCGCTCCAGCAGCGCGCCCAGCAGCGCCTTCGCCGCGAAGAAATCCGCCTGCTCGCGCTGGCCGCGCCAGGCGCGCGGCCCGAGCGCGCCGCTCAGCAGCGCGCCGAGCGCGTGGTGCTCGTCGGCCGGCGTGGCAGCACCCGCCCCGGGCGCCCCCGCTGCCGCGGTCGCGGTGGTCTCCCCGGCCACCCCGGCCGCCGTGGCGCCGGCATGCTCGCGCGCGCGGTAGACGGTGCCGGACTCGAACAGCGCCACGTCCGGGCCGTTGCGCGACACGTTGTAGCGAGCGGCGTCGAGCAGCGAGCCGAGCAGCGTCGGGCGCATGATCGACTGGTCCTCCGAGAGCGGGTTCTCGACCGTGACGACCGCGCGCATCGGGTGATCGGCGGGGAGCCGCAGCCGCTCGAGCAGCTGGGGCTCGGCGAAGCTCCAGCCGACGATCTCGTGCAGGCCTCTGCCCACGAGCGCGTCCTCGGCGCCGCGGCGCACGCGCTGGGCGTGCGTGAGCCGTCCCGCCGCACCGCGGCGCGCCGGCAGCGTCGCGGGCAGCCGCTCCAGCCCGTCGATCCGCGCCACCTCCTCGATCAGGTCGACCTCGCGGGTCACGTCGTCACGACGCAGCGCCGGCACCGTCACGTCGAGCCCCTCGGACACCTCGGCGGCGGCGAAGTCGAGCGCCGCGAGGATCTCGCGCTGTCGCTCGCGCGCGACGCTCAAGCCGAGGATCGCGCCGAGCCGCTGCTCGCGCAGGCGCAGCGTCTTCAGCTCGGGCCCGTCCCCGCCGACATCGATCGTGCCGGGGCGCAGCGTCGCGCCGCACAGCTCCAGCATCAGCGCGGACGCGACCGCCTGCGCGTGCATCGTCTGCTCCGGCTGCAGCTGCTTCTCGAAGCGCGCGGACGCCTCGCTGCGCAGGCCCAGCGCCCAGGAGGTGCGGTGGATGTTGGGTCCGTTCCAAGTCGCCACCTCCATCAGCACCCGTGTGGTGTCCGGCTGCACCTCCGAGCGCGCGCCGCCCATCACGCCCGCGATCGACGTCGGCCCCGCGGCATCCTCGATCACGACCATCTGGGAATCCAGCGTGCGCGTCTGCCCGTCCAGCGTCTCGACCTGCTCGCCCTCGCCCGCGCGCCGCACCGTCAGCTGTCCGCCGGCTACACGGTCGAGGTCGAATGCGTGCAGCGGCTGCCCGGTGAGCAGCATCACGTAGTTGGTGATGTCGACCACGTTGTTGATCGGCCGCTGACCCGCCGCCGTCAGCCGCGCCTTCAGCCAGGCGGGTGAAGGCGCGACGGTGACGTTCTCGAAGACCCGCGCCGTGAAGCGCGGGCAGAGCTCCGGACACTCCACGCCCACCTCCACTTCCTCCAAATCCCCGGCGCTGCCCGGGTCCTCGGCCCACGGCGGCGCCGTCAGCGCGGCACCCGTCGCCGCATGCAGCTCGCGTGCCACCCCGTACACGCCGAGGCAATCCGGCCGGTTCGGCGTTATCTCGAGCTCCAGCACCTCGCTCGAGATCGGCAACAGCTCGGCAAGCGGCGCCCCCGGCGCGAACTCCGCGTCGAGGCTCATCTCGTCGAGCACCATGATGCCGCCGCCGCGATCACCCGCCGGCTCGAGCTCCAGCTCGCTGGCCGCCAGGATCATCCCTTCCGAGACGACGCCGCGCAGCTTTGCCGCCTTCAGCTTCGTGCCGTCCGGCATGCTCGCGCCGGGTCGCGCCACCGCGACGGTCTGTCCGGCAGCGACGTTCGCTGCGCCGCAAACGATCGTCGCCGGCACCTGCTCCCCGACGTCGACCGTGCAGACGCGCAGCCGATCCGCGTCGGGGTGCTGCTCGGCTGAGAGCACGCGGCCCACGACGAAGCTCTCGGTCGACGGCACGCCCACACGGTGGACCGCCTCGACCTTCGTGCCGGTCATCGTCAGCCGCTGCTCGATCGCCTCCACGTCGAGCTCCGGCGAGCAGTATTCACGCAGCCACGGCAGCGGCACCCTCATCAGAACTGCTCCAGGAAGCGCAGGTCGTTCTCGTAGTTCAGGCGCAGGTCGGGGATGCCGTGCTTGAGCATCGCGATCCGCTCCACGCCCAGCCCCCACGCGAAGCCCTGCACCTTCTCGGGGTCGTAGCCGGGCGCGTTCGCCTCCGTGGTGGGCACGTGCCGGTACACGTTCGGGTCGACCTCGCCCGCGCCGAGGATCTCGAGCCAGCCCTCGCCCTTGCACAGGTGGCAGCGCGATCCGTCGGCCAGGAAGCCCTTTCCCGAGCAGTTGAAGCAAGACACGTCGACCTCGACCGACGGCTCGGTGAAGGGGAAGAAGTGCGGCCGCAGCCTCACATCCCTGTCCTCGCCGAAGATCGCCTGCGCGAACGACAGCAGCGTGCCCTTGAGGTCGGCGAGCGTGATGTCCTCGTCCACCGCCAGCCCCTCGATCTGGTGGAACTGCGGCGTGTGCGTCGCGTCCAGGTCGCGCCTGTACACGCGGCCGGGGATCGCCACGTAGAGCGGCGGCGGATGCGCTTCCATCGCGCGAATCTGCATCGGCGAGGTGTGCGTGCGCAGCACCAGCTCCGAGCCCCCTGCGCCCCCGCCGTCCACGTAGAACGTGTCGGTGCGAGCGCGCGCCGGGTGCGTCGGGCTGTGGTTGAGCGCGTCGAAGTTGTAGTGCACCGTCTCCACCTCGGGCCCCTCTATGACCGTGAAGCCGAGTCCGAGGAAGATGTCTTCGAGCTCCCGCCGCGTCGAGCTGAGCACGTGCAGGCGCCCGAGCGGCTGCGGCGGCGCGCCCGGCAGCGTGACGTCGACCGCATCCGCCTCCAGCCCTAGCTCGAGCTCCGCGCCCGCGAGCTCCGCGCCGCGCGCCTCGATCAGCGCGTCCAACGTCTGGCGCGTGACGTTCGCCGCCTTGCCGACCGACGCGCGCTGCTCTGCCGGCAGCGTCGCCACCTCGCGCAGCAGCTGTGGCAGCTCCGCCTTGCGGCCCAGGTAGCGCACGCGCAGCTCCTCCAGCGCCTCGCTCGACGGCGCTGCGCCGATTGCCTGCTCGGCCTCGCCGCGCAGCTGCTCGATCCGCTCGATCATGACGCGGGGACCCTACCGTCGCGCGTGATCTCGTACAGGGCGACGGTCGCCGCCATCGCCGCGTTCAGCGACTCGCTGGCGATCGGGATCCGCGCCCGGCGCTCGCACCCTTGCACCACCTCGTCGGGCAGACCCCAACGCTCGGCGCCCACGAGCAGCGTCACCTCGCCGCCGGCCGGGCCCACGAGCACGTCCGGCGCGTCCGTTGCAAGCGCGATCCGCTCCCCCGGCAGCTCCGCGACCGACGCCGCGCGCGCGAGCCGCACGACGAAGATCGCCCCCATGCTCGCCCGCACCGCCTTCGGGGAGTGCGGATCCGCGCAGCCCGGCCCGAGCGCCACGCAGGAGGCGCCGAATGCCTGGGCGGAGCGCATGATCGTCCCCACGTTGCCCGGGTCGCCGACCCCGTGCAGGTACACGCACAGCGGCCCCACCGGCTCGCCCCACTGCTGCGCGTATACGCCGATCACGCGTGTGCCCGAGCCGAGGCTCGAGACCGTGCCGAGCAGCCGCGGCTCGACGTCGAGGAAGCCCGCGCCGCCCAGCGCGCTGCCGCTCGCGCGGTAGCCCTCGAGCGCCGGCCGCCCCGCCTGCTCTGCGGCCGCGACGAGATCCTCGCCCTCTGCCAGGAAGCGGCCCGCCGCGGCGCGCCCGCGCTTGGTGTGGAGCTTGCCGAGCGCCTTCAGGCGCGGGTTCTGTGGAGATTCGATCGTCGTCATATGTCGTGTCGTGTGCGGTGGCGGTGGCGGTGGATGTCCGGGTTCGGTGTGCGGCAACAAAAAGGGCGCCGTCCTTTTCAGGAGCGACGCCCGGGAGGCTGTCTGTCGGTGCCGGTTCTAGCTTCAGGCAGCCGACGCCTCGCGGGCGACCTCAGCAAAACGTCGGAACGTGTCGGCGTCGCGCACGGCGATATCCGCCAGCACCTTGCGGTCCAGCTCCACGCCGGCGAGTGTCAATCCGTGCATCAGCTGCGAGTAGCTCATCCCGTTCTGCCGCGCCGCTGCGTTGATCCGTGTGATCCACAGCCTGCGGAAGTCGCGCTTGCGATTGCGCCGATCGCGGTACGCGTACGCGTCCGCCTTCATCAGCGCCTCCTTGGCGCGCTTGTAGTTCGAGTTCGCCTCGCCGCGGAAGCCCTTCGTCAGCTCCAGCGTCGCGCGGCGCTTCTTGCGCGCGCCGACCGAGCGCTTCACGCGCGTCATTTGCCGACCCCCAGCAGCCGCTTCACGCGCGGCGCGTCGTGCTCGGAGAGGATCGCCGGCGCGCCCAGCGCGCGCTTGTGCTTGGGCGACTTCTTCTCGAGGATGTGGCTCGTGAAGGCATGGCGCGCACGCACCTTGCCTTTGGCGGTCACTTTGAAGCGCTTCTTCGCGCCGGAATGCGTCTTCATCTTCGGCATGAGCAGCCGCTGATTATGGCATGCCCGGCTCAGGCAGCCGACGCGGTCTCGCCACTGGGCTGATCCGCGGTCTGCGCAGCCTGGGTGCCGCCGGCTGCAGCGCCCTCGCCCGGCGCCTGATCGGAGCCCTGCGTCGTGGACCCGTCGCCGGCCGGAGCGGCCTCGCCGCCGGGCTCACCCGCGGCCTGGGTCGTGGATCCGTCGCCGGCCGGAGCGGCCTCGCCGTCGGGCTCATCCGCGGCCTGCGTGGTGGACCCATCGCCGGCGGGAGCGGCCTCGCCGCCTGAGCTGGCACCCTCGCCGGCGCCGGCGCCGGCCGGCGCAGCGGAGGCCTCGGCGTCGGGCGTCTCGCCCTCCTCGAGACGTCCTGCGAGCACTGCTTTGGACGGGGCCATCATCATCGTCATGTTGCGCCCTTCCTGCATCGGGCGCTGCTCGACGACACCGAGCTCCTGAAGTTCCTCGGCGAGCCGGTCGAGGATCGCGGTGCCGCGCTCCGGGTGCGTGACCTCGCGGCCG
>DASWSH010000098.1:0-21287 GCA_036402735.1 Solirubrobacteraceae bacterium
CTGCACGATGCCCGTGATCAGCTCGCCCACACGGTCGCGGTACTCCTCGTACATCATGTCGCGCTCGGCCTCGCGGATGCGCTGCAGGATCACCTGCTTGGCGGTCTGCGCCGCGATCCGGCCGAAGTCGTCGGGCGTGACGTCCTGCTCCTCGATCTGGTCGCGGTATTCCTCGAACTTCTTCGGGTCGATTTCCGGTTCCTCGGGTTCGCGCATCTCTCCCGTCTCGGGATCGATGGTCGTTTCCTCGTCGATCGTCTCGACGATCAGGTGCGCCTCCAGGCGCTCCGGGATTTTCAGTTCGATCACCCTGAAGTCGGCTGTCTCGCGGTCCATTTCGACACGCGCGTACTTGGCTGAGCCGGGCTGCTTCTTGTAGGCGGAGAGCAGCGCGTCCTCGAGCGCGATCATCAGCTTCTCCGGCTCGATCCCCTTCTCGCGCGCGAGCGCGTGCATGGCCTCAAGGATTTCGCGTGACATGGCTCCCTCTCACTCCTCGATCAGGTTCGAACGGCGAATCTCCGAGTAGGGGATCGCCACCACGCCACCGTCGGCGGCCAGCGTGACCTCCCGCTCGGAGGCTCCCACCAGCTCCCCCGTGAAGCTCTGCACCGGCTGCTCCTGGCGGTCTGCGTCGCGCGTGCCGCGCTCGATGATGCGCGGGTGGCGCGTGCGCACGCGCGCGCGCCGGCCGACGAAGCGCCGGAAGTGCGCGGGCTTGGTCAGGGGGCGCTCGCTACCCGGCGAGGAGACCTCCAGCGAGTAGCGCTCGCGCATGTCGTTCAGCAGCATCGTGACGCGCTCGCACAGCCCCAGGTCGACCCCGTCGGGGTGGTCGATGAACACACGCAGGTTGCGCCCGCCGAGCACCTCGGCGAGCAGCACCTCGACCTCGGGCTCGTTGTGCGCGAGCCGCTGTTCGATCTGTGTCTGAAGCGTGTCCATGTCCTCTGCAATCGGGTCCTTACGCAAAAAGAGCGGGCGGGCGCCCACTCTCGGTACTGCAACCGGGCGCCTGCGCGCCGGCTCGAAAGCTGTACTGCGAGGATAGCAGCGGAGCGTCTGCGCGTTTACGCCTGAGCGCGCTCTGCATCGCGCCGCGCACGGTCGCGATAGAGCCTGTAGTCCTTGCGTTCGGGGCGCAGCGAGCAGGCCAGCGCGAGCGGCTTGCAGGCCTCGCGATGACGGCCCAGCTGCTGCATCGCGCGGCCCAGGCAGAACAGCGCGTAGTCGTTCGTCGGCGCGGCCGAGGCGACCGCCTGGAACTCCTCGGCGGCGCCTTGGTAGCGCTGCGCGTGGAACAGCGCGCGGCCCAGCGCCTCGCGAATCGACGCCTTGTCCGGCTCGAGGTCGCGCGCGCGAGAGAGCGGCACGATCGCGGCCTGGTGGTCGCCGTGGTCCAGCAGCGAGCAGCCCCGCCGGTAGAGCTCGTACACGCTGTCCATGCGATCCAATCTAGCCACCCGATCCAGCCGGCCCTCCGCCCCGCTGCTCGCGCCCGCCGGCGCAGCGCAGAAGCTCGACCGCGTCGAGGATCGACTCCGCCACGGTCTCCTTGGCCGCGCGCGGCACGTGCTGCTCGGCGATCGCGCCGGCGCCGTTGGCGGCGGTCAGGATCGTCACCTCGTTCTCGGGCGCGTCGAAGCCGATCTCGCTGCGCGAGATGTCGTTGACGACGACCGCGTCGAGCCCCTTCGCGCGCAGCTTGCCGCGCGCGTTCTCGACCGCGATCTCGCCGTGCTCGGCGGCGAAGCCGACAAGCGTCTGCTCGGGCCTGCGCGCGGCCGCGAGCGCGGCGATCACGTCGGCCGTGGGCGCCAGTCGCAGCTCGAGCACGTCGCGGTGCTGCTTCTTGATCTTGTCCCGCCGCGGCTCGGCGGGCGTGAAGTCCGCGACCGCGGCGGCCATCAGCAGCACGTCGCAGGAGGGAAACTCGCGTTCGCAGGCTGCCGCCAGCTCCGCCGCGGTGCCGACCGGCACGAGCTCGACGTCCGCGGGCGCCGGGATCGAGACGTTGGCGGCGACAACGGTCACGGCGGCGCCGCGGCGCGCGGCTGCGCCGGCCAGCGCCATGCCCATGCGCCCCGAGGAGTTGTTGCCGATGTAGCGCACGCTGTCGATCGGCTCGCGCGTGCCGCCGGCGGTCACGAGCACGTGCAGGCCGGCCAGCCCGCCGGCGCGATCGACGGGCGTCGTTCGGGGCGCACGCGCCGCGCGGCCGTCGTGGCGCGCCGGAGCGCGCGCCTCACGCGCGGCGATCGCCTGCTCGCACGCCTCGAGCAGCAGCAGCGGCTCGGCCAGGCGCCCGATGCCCTGCTCGCCGCGCGAGGCGAGCGCGCCTTCGCCGGGATCCACGATCTCCGCGCCGCGAGCGCGCAGCGTCTGCAGGTTCGCCTGCGTGGCCGGATGCTCGTACATGTTGTTGTTCATCGCGGGCGCGATCAACAGCGGGCATCGCGCCGCGAGCGCGCAGCTCGTCAGCAGGTTGTCGGCCAGCCCGCCTGCGAGCTTGGCGATCGTGTTCGCCGAGGCCGGCGCGACGATGTACGCGTCGGCGTTCGCGACCAGCTCGAGGTGGCTGATCGGCTCGTGCTCGGGCAGCGGCTGGTCGGGGAACGCTCCGCGCATCGGGTCGCGCGCGAACTCGCTGACGAGTACCGGCGCGCCGCTCAGCGCCTCGAAGGAGGCGCGTCCCACGAAGCGCAGGCTGGCCGGCGTCTGCACGACACGCACCGCATGACCGGCGGCGCTCGCTAGGCGCACCAGCTCGAGCGCCTTGTAGGCGGCGATGCCGCCGCTCACGCCGAGCAGGATCCGTGACATTGCCTGATTGTCGGCCTCCGGCGGCCCGCCCGCAAGCCGCGGGCGCCCGTTGCCGCCGTTGGTAGGCCGGGGCTAGCGGTAGTGGTACTTCATCTTCCCGGCTGCTACCTCCTCGAGTGCGATCGTGAGGTAGTTTTTCGACCCCGTTTCGACCATCGGCGGCGGGAACTCGTCGAAGGTCCCCTCGCCGAGGTTGTGGTAGTAGCTGTTGATCTGACGCGCGCGCTTGGCGGCGACGATCACGCTGGCGTAGTTGGAGTCGACCTGCTCGAGCAGGCGATCGATGCGAGGGGAGATCATGGTGTGTGGGGCGCCTCTCGTTGCGGGAAGTTGCCTTCCAGTCTAGCCGTGGCGTGCACGGGGTCTCAGTCGAGGCTGTCGCGCACGATCTCGGTGAGGCGCTCGAGCGCGTCCTCGAGACGGTCGTTGACGACGACGTGACCGAACTCGGGCTGCGCCCGCAGCTCCTGCTCGGCGACCTGCAGCCGGCGCTCGACCTCCTGCTGGTCGTCGGTGCCGCGCCCGACCAAGCGCGTGCGCAGCGCCTCCAGCGAGGGCGGAGCGATGAACACCTGCACGGCCTCGGGCATCGCCTCGCGCACCTGGCGTGCGCCCTGCACCTCGATCTCCAGCACGACCGGTACGCCCGCTTTGACGCGGCGGTCGAGCTCCGAGCGCAGCGTTCCGTAGCGGCGACCGGCGTAGTCGGCGTGCTCGACGAACTCGCCGGCGGCGACACGGCGATCGAACTCCTCGGGGCCGAGGAAGTGGTAGTCGACGCCGTCCTGCTCGCCCGCTCGCGGCTGGCGCGTGGTCGCGGAGACCGACAGCTCGAGCTGCGGCAGCCGCTCCATCAGCCCCCTGATGAGGGTGCCCTTGCCGACACCGGAGGGGCCGGTGATCACGAACACGCGCGCCACCGCGCGGAGGCTACTCAGCGCCTCGGTGGAAATCTGCTGTGCGCGCGGCAGCGCGTCAGTGGTGCAGAAGGGAGATGAGCTCTGAGCGCTGGCGCTCGGAGAGCCCGCCGATCGTCTTGCTCGGAGCGATGCGGCAGTGCACGAGGATCTTGTTGACCTTCACGCGCCCGTACTTTGGCACCGCGAGCAGCATGTCGAAGACCTTGGCGGTCTCGACGTACTCGGGCGGGTCGAGCAGCAGCGAGTGGATCGAGCGACGGCCGGCCTTGAGGTCGCGCTTGAGCTGCGCGCGCTGGATGCGGATCTCGTTCGCTCGCGCGAGCGCGTCCATCCTCTGGTTGAGCGACCGCTCGGGTGCGGTTGAGGTGTTGGATGCGCTCGTTCCGGCGGCCGTCACCATAGGGCGGCGAGTCTACACACCCGGGAGCCCCCTGCAAGAGAAAAAGACGCAATTCACCTCGACCTCAACGTGAGATGTAGGTGGATCGAGGCTGCTGGACGGTCGCTGAGCCGGTTTGCAGGGCTTTTTATCCATTGGACATCAGTCCAAACGTGATTCGGACAGCTGCGGCGGGGTCGCGGAAGCTCTCCGTGCCCACCGCGACGAGCGTCGCGCCCACGTCGAGCAGCGCACGCGCATGCGCGGCGCTCTGCACGCCGCCCATGCCGATGACGGGGATCGTGACGCGCTCCGCGACGGCCGCGACCTGTGCGAGCGCCACGTTTCGAACGGCCGGGCCGGACAGCCCGCCGCTGCCGCCGCCGAGCCACGGCTCGCCGCCGTGGGCGCCCGGTGCGAGCGCCATCGCACGCAGCGTGTTGATCAGCGAGATCGCATCGGCTCCGCCCTGCTGCGCTGCCTGCGCGCACTGCGGCACGTCCGCCGCGTTCGGCGTGAGCTTGACGATCAGCGGCTTGCTCGTGTGCGGGCGCACCTGCGAGACGACGCGCTCCAGCTGCCGCGGGTCGGCGCCGATGTCGAGGCCGGTCTCGACGTTCGGGCAGGAAACATTCAGCTCCAGCGCGGAGATCTCCGCGCGCTGCTCGCAGGCGGCGACGAGCTGCGCAAGCTGCTCGCCGCTCGAGCCCATCACGTTCGTGATCAGCGGCACGGGCATCGACTCGCCCGCGGGCGAGCAGGCCGAGTCTGTTCTCAGGCCGCACAGCTGCGGGAGGTCCTCGCCGAGGTAGCCGTCGAGCCCCTTGTTGGGCAGGCCGATCGAGTTGATCATGCCCGCCGCGGTCTCCCACAGGCGCGGCGGCGGGTTGCCCGCACGCGGCTGCAGCGTGATCGTCTTGGAGACGTAAGCGGCGAACGGGAACGCCTGCGCGAACGGCTCGCCGAAGGCACGGCGAGCGGCGATCGCGTCGAATGTGCCCGAACCGTTGATCACCGGGTGCGCGAGGCGCAGGCCGCAGAACTCGACGCTCACGCCGGCGCCCCCGCGTGAGCGTCGACGCGGTCCAGGCGCGCGGCGTCCAGCACCGGGCCCTCGACGCACACCCGCACGTAGCCGCCGCCGCGCGTGGCGACGACGCAGCCGAAGCACGCGCCGAAGCCACACGCCATGCCGGACTCGAGCGCGAGCTGCGCCGGCACCTGTTCGCGCTCGCAGATCGCCCGCACCGCCTCCAGCATCGGCGCGGGGCCGCACGCGTACACGGTCGCGGGCCCGACCTGCAGCTCGCGTTCGAGCAGCTCGGTCACGAGGCCGTCGTGGCCGGCCGAGCCATCGTCGGTGGCGATCGCGGGATCGTGCAGCAGCTGCGCCCCCTGTGCGCGCGCGCCGTCGCGGAAGCCGAGCAGCGCGAGCGCAGCCGTGCCCTCGGCGGCCAGCGCGTCCTGCAGGATCGCCAGCGGAGCGATGCCGACGCCGCCGCCGACGAGCAGCGCGCGCGGCGCGGGCGGGGCCGGCGGGGCCGCGTCGGGCGGGCGGAAGGGCGTGCCGAGCGGGCCGAGCAGGTACAGGGACTCGCCCTCGCGCAGCTCGCACAGGCGGCGCGTGCCGGGGCCGACGTCCTCGAGCAGGAACTGCGCCTGCCCGTCGCGGTGCCGTGCATAGGAGAACGCCCGCGGCAGGAACGGCCGCTCGTCCTCCCCCCCGCCCCAGCGCTCCGCCGCGGCGAGCATCGCGAACTGGCCGGGCGCGGGCGCGGGCCCATCGTCATCGGTGACCGAGAGCAGCCGGTAGGCGCCCAGCTCGCGGTTCGAGCTGACCGTCAGCAGCCGCCGCGCGGGCGGGCTGAGCGCGCGCTGCCAGCTCACGCCACGCCGGCGCCGTCGGGGCTTGCGGCTCCTTCGCCGCGCTCCTCCGGCTGCTCGCGGCTCTCGCCCGCGGGCGGATCGGCGATCACCCGCACGTGCAGGTCCTGCAGGCACAGCACATCGGGCTCGCCGTCGATGCGCGAGCGCGCGATCGCGCGCGCCGCGGAGACGCCGGCGGACAGCGTCGTCAGGCAGGGAATGCCGTGGCCGACCGCCGCGCGGCGGATCTCGTGGCCGTCGGTGCGCGCGCCCACGCCCGTCGGGGTGTTGATCACGAGGTCGACGTCGCCGCGTTCGATCCAGTCGACCACGTGCGGCGAGCCTTCGCCGATCTTGTTCAGCGGAGTCACGGGCATGCCCATGCGCGCGATCGCCTCGGCGGTGCCGCGCGTGGCGACGATGCGGAAGCCGGCGTCGTGCAGCGTCTGCGCGATGCCGACGCCGCCGGCCTTGTCTTCGTCGGTGACGGTGATGAAGACGGTTCCCTCGCCCGGCAGGGGCACGCCCGCGGCGGCCTGCGCCTTGGCGAAGGCGGTGGGGAAGTCGCGTGCGATGCCCATCACCTCGCCGGTCGAGCGCATCTCAGGGCCGAGCACCGCGTCGGAGCCCTCGAAGCGGTCGAACGGCAGCACCGCCTCCTTGACGGAGATGTGGTCGCCGAAGCCGATGCCCTGGCGCTCCATCGGCAGGCCCAGCGCCGCGATCGGCTCGCCGAGCATCACGCGGCAGGCGAGCTTGGCCAGCGGCAGGCCGACCGCCTTGGAGACGAACGGCACCGTGCGCGACGCGCGCGGGTTGGCCTCGATCACGTACAGCTCGCCGGCGTGGATCGCGTACTGCACGTTGATCAGGCCGACGACGCCGATCGCGAGCGCCAGCTCGCACGTGGCGGTGCGGATCTGCGTCAGCATCTCCTCCCCGAGCGAGTGCGGCGGCAGCACGCAGGCGCTGTCGCCGGAGTGCACGCCGGCCTCCTCGACGTGCTGCATGATGCCGCCGATCCAGGCCTGCGCGCCGTCGCAGAGCGCGTCGACATCGACCTCGATCGAGTCCTCGAGGAAGCGGTCCAGGTAGATCTCCCCTCCCTCGCCCGCCTCGCGCTGGAGGTAGTCGGCCAGCCCCTCGTGTGAGTAGACGATCTCCATCGCACGCCCTCCGAGCACGTAGGAGGGTCTGACCAGCAGCGGGAAGCCGACCTCGCCGGCGCAGCGCAGCGCCTGCTCGTGAGAGCGCGCGGTCGCGAACGGCGGCGCCTTGTAGCCGAGCTCCGCGAGCAGCGCGCCGAAGCGCCCGCGGTCCTCGGCGAGGTCGATCGACTCGACGCTCGTGCCCAGCAGCGGCACACCCGCATCGGCGAGACCGGCGGCGAGCTTCAGCGGCGTCTGGCCGCCGAACTGCACGATCACGCCCTTCAGGCCGCCGCCCTGCTGCTCGGCCGCGACCACCGCGAGTACGTCCTGCAGCGTCAGCGGCTCGAAGTAGAGACGGTCGGAGGTGTCGTAGTCGGTCGAGACCGTCTCGGGGTTGCAGTTGATCATGACCGCGTCGCGGCCCGAGGCGCGCACGGTCATCGCGGCGTGCACGCAGCAGTAGTCGAACTCGATGCCCTGGCCGATCCGGTTGGGTCCGGCGCCGAGGATCACGACGGACTCGCGCTCGCCGCGCTCGACCTCGTCGCTGTCCAGGCCGCGCCCGCCTCCCCGCTCCCAGCCCGAGTAGTAGTACGGCGTGCGCGCCGGGAACTCGGCCGCGCAGGTGTCGACCGAGCGGAACGAGCGCTGGCCGGCGAAGGGCGCGTCGGGGTCGAGCGCGAGCGCGCGCAGCTCGCGCAGGAACCACGGGTCGATGCGCGTCTGCTCGTGCACCTGCTCGACCGGCGTGCCGCGCCGCAGCAGCTCGAGCACGGTCTCGAAGCGGGCGGGACCTGGCTTCGCGAGGCCCGCGAGCAGCTGCTCGTCGCCCTCCTCGGTCAGGCACGGCGCCTTGTCGAGCTCGCGCGAGCGCAGCGCCTTGGCGAACGCCTGCTGGAAGGTGCGGCCGATCGCCATCACCTCGCCGACGGACTTCATGTGCGTCGAGAGCGTGGTGTCGGTCTCGGGGAACTTCTCGAACGCGAAGCGGGGCCACTTGACGACCACGTAGTCGATCGTCGGCTCGAAGCAGGCCGGCGTGACGCCGGTGATGTCGTTGTCGATCTCGTCGAGCGTGTAGCCGACAGCCAAACGCGCTGCGATCTTGGCGATCGGGAAGCCCGTGGCCTTGGAGGCGAGCGCGGAGGACCGAGACACCCGGGGGTTCATCTCGATCACGAGGATCTCCTCGGTCTCGGGGTTGACCGCGAACTGCACGTTGGAGCCCCCGGTCTCCACGCCGACGGCGCGGATCACGGCGATCGCCTGGTCACGCAGGCGCTGGTAGAGACGGTCGGTGAGGGTCTGCTGGGGGGCGACGGTGACCGAGTCGCCGGTGTGCACGCCCATCGGGTCGACGTTCTCGATCGAGCAGACGATCACGACGTTGTCGGCCCGGTCGCGCATCACCTCGAGCTCGAACTCGCCCCAGCCGATCACCGACTCGTCGAGCAGCACCTGCCCGATCGGCGAGGCCTCCAGGCCGGCGGCGGCGATGCGCTCGAACTCCTGCTCGCTGCGGGCGATGCCGCCGCCGCGGCCGCCGAGCGTGAAGGCGGGCCGCACGATGCACGGCAGGCCGAGCTCGGGCAGCGCGTCGCGCGCCTGCTCGATCGATGTGGCGATCACGCTGCGGGGCATGCGCAGGCCGGCTTCCTCCATCGCCGTGCGAAACAGCTCCCGATCCTCCGCGCAGGCGATCGCCTCGTAGTTGGCGCCGATCAGCTCGACGCCGTGCCGTGCGAGCGTGCCGTCGTCATGAAGCGCCTTTGAGAGGTTGAGCGCCGTCTGGCCGCCGAGCGTGCCGAGCAGCGCATCCGGCTGCTCACGCTCGATCACCTTGCGCACGGGCCCCGGCAGCAGCGGCTCGATGTAGGTCGCGTCGGCGAACTCGGGGTCGGTCATGATCGTGGCGGGGTTGGAGTTGACGAGCACGACCTCGTAGCCCTCCTCGCGCAGCACCTTGCAGGCCTGTACGCCGGAGTAGTCGAACTCCGCGGCCTGGCCGATCACGATCGGCCCGGAGCCGAGGATCAGGATCTTGTGGATGTCCTCGCGGCGCGGCATCGCTCAGGCCGCTGCGGCGATGCGGTCGAGGAAGCGGTCGAACAGGTACAGCGAGTCGTGCGGCCCCGGGCCGGCCTCCGGGTGGTACTGGACGGTGCCGCCGGGAACGTCGAGCAGCTCGAGGCCCTCGACGGTGCGGTCATAGAGGTTCACGTGCGAGAGCGACGCGGCGCCGAAGTCCGTTTCCCACCTGACCGGCTGGTCGGCGTCGATCGTGCGCCCGCCATCTGGTCCGAGCGCGGCAAAGCCGTGGTTCTGCGAGGTGATCTCGACCCTGCCGCTCGCGAGGTCGCGCACGGGATGGTTGGCGCCGCGATGGCCGAAGGGCAGCTTGAACGTGTCCAGGCCGACGGCGCGGCAGAGCAGCTGGTGGCCGAGGCAGATCCCCCACACGGGCTTCTTGCCGACGATCGCGCGCACGGTCTCGACGATGTAGTCGAGTGCCGCGGGATCGCCCGGTCCGTTCGAGAGGAACACCGCGTCCGGGTCGGCTGCGAGCAGGTCCTCGACTCCGGTGGTGCACGGATGGAGGGTCACGCGCGCGCCGCGCGCCACCAGCTCGCGCACCATCGAGGCCTTGATCCCGGTGTCGAGCACCGCGATGCGCGGGCCGTCGCCGCTGCCGTGCTCGCTCGCCCGGGCGGGCGTCACGAGGCGTGCGTAGTCGGCACCGGCCATCGCCGGCTCGGCCTCGATCAGCTCGCGCGCCTCTCGCTCGCCGACGGTGCCGGGGAACACACCGCCGCGCATCGCGCCCGCCTCGCGGATGTGGCGCACGAGCGCGCGCGTGTCGACGCCGCTGATCGCCTGCACGCCGCAGTCTGCGAGCCAGTCGAGCCAGCCACGCTCGGCGCTCGGCGCGTCCTCGCTGTTGTTGGCCTCGCGCATGATCGCGGCGCGCGCCCAGGCGCGCTCGGACTCCATCGCCTCCGCGCTGGCGCCGTAGTTGCCGATGTGCGGGTAGGTGAAGGCGATCAGCTGCCCTGCGAAGGACGGGTCGGTCACCGATTCCTGGTAGCCCGACATGCCTGTTGTGAAGACGACCTCGCCGACGGCGTGGCCCTCGGCGCCGCAGACGGTGCCGTCGAAGCGGACGCCGTCCTCCAGCAGCACGTATCCAGGTTCAGCCATCGCGCCGCCTTTCACAGAACCAGCTTCTGCACTTGCTTGAACTCCGGCGTGCCGGCGCGCTCGAGCAGCTCGAACAGCGCGGACTCGACGGTGGTCACGATCGCACCCGCGCGCTCGAGGCGCTCGAGTCCGCGCTCGTAGTCGAGCTGGTGGCGCGAGCCCACGGCGTCGGCCGGCACGTGCACCTCGACGCCGCGGCCGAGCAGGTCGTGAACGGTCTGGCTCACGCAGACATGGGTCTCGATCCCGCACACGATCGCCTGGTCGCGGCCGTTCAGCGCGAACCCGTCCGCTCGCGCGACCGAGAAGACCGTCTTCTCGATCAGCGGCTCTCCCTCCAGCCCGACCTCGGGCGCGGTGTGACCGAGCCCTTTCGGGTACTGCTCGCTGACGAGCGCCGGGATCTCGAGCAGGCGCGTGCCCTGGAGCAACTTGGCGCACGCCGCGGCGACCGGGCCGAAGCTGTCATAGCCGCGGAAGCCCTCCTGCACGTCGACGACGATCAGCGCGGAGCGCCGGCGCGAGAGCAGGCCCATCAGGCTCCCACCACCGCGAGCGCGCGGTCGCGATGGGCGATCGCGCCTGCGGCGAGCGTGATCAGCACCCGCGCACGCAGCGCTCGCCCGGCGAAGCAGCAGTTCTCCGAGCGGCTCTCCCAGCCGTGCTCGCCGGCGATCCATTGCGCGTCGAGGTCGACGAGCGCCAGGTTCGCGGGGGCGCCGAGCGCGATCGCCGGCGCCGGCAGCCCGAACAGCGCTGCGCCGGCCGTCAGCCGCTCGACGAGCACGCCCAGCTCGAGCTCCCCCTCGAGCACGAGGCCCGTGTACAGCGCCGCGAAGCCGGTCTCGAGGCCGGTGGTGCCCATCGGCGCCTGCTCGAAGGGGACTTCCTTCTCGTCGCGCGCGTGCGGGGCATGGTCGGTCGCGACGCAGTCGATCGTGCCGTCGCGCAGCGCGTCGATGAGCGCGCGGCGGTGCTGCTCGGAGGCGAGCGGCGGATGCATCTTCATGCGCGTGTCGAGCCCGCGCACATCGCTGTCGGTCAGCAGCAGATGGTGCGGCGAGACCTCGGCGCTGACGGCGGTGCCGTGCGCCTTCGCGGCGGCGAGCGCCTCGACCGACTCCTTGCAGCTCAGGTGCATGAAATGGACGCGCGCGCCCTCGTAGGCCGCGAGTGCGGCGTCGCGCGCGACCATCGTCGACTCGGCGACTGTCGGGATCCCCTTGACGCCGAGCGCCGCGCTGATCGCGCCCTCGTGCATCGCGCCGGCGCGCGAGAGCGTGGGGTCCTCCTCGTGCAGGGCGAGCACGCCGCCGCAGAGACGCTGGTACTGCAGCGCCTTTCGCAGCATCCCAGCGGAGGCAACGGGGCGGCCGTCGTCGGTGAAGCCCAGCGCGCCCTCCTCGCGCAGCTCGGCCATCTCGCTCAGCTGCTCGCCGTGCAGGCCCCGTGTGATCGCGGGCAGGAAGCCGACAGGGATGCGGGCCTGTCGCGCCGCGGAATCGCGCAGCGAGCGCAGCAGCGGCGCCGAGTCGAGCACGGGATCGGTGTTCGGCATCGCCAGCACGCCGCAGTAGCCGCCCGCGGCCGCGGCGCGCGTGCCGCTGTCGAGGTCCTCCTTGTGCTCCTGGCCGGGCGTGCGCAGATGCACGTGCGGGTCGAAGAAGGCGGGCAGCAGCCGCAGCCGGCCCTCCCCCTCGAGCACCTCCTCGTCCTCGCCGGGCTCGAGCGTGCCCGGCTCAGCCAGCCCGGCGAGCCGGCCTTCGTGCACGCGCACGTCGAGGCGGCGATCGATGCCCGCGCGCGGGTCGAGCGCGTGGACGTCTCGCAGCAGCAGCTCGGCGGGGGCGCCGGCACCGCCGACGAGCGGGTTCTCGACGCTCACGCGTGCCCCGTCACTGGGTGGGCGCCCTGCCCGGCTCTGACCGTGGCGTTGCCCTCGTCGAGCGGCTGGAGCTCCTCAGCCGCAGCGCGCGAGCCGGCCAGCAGCTCGTAGAGCACGGCCATGCGGACGACCACACCGGCCTCGACCTGGGCGGTGATCACCGCCTGCGGCGAGTCGACGACCTCGCCCGAGAGCTCCACGCCACGGTTGACGGGGCCTGGATGCATGAGGATCTGCTGCGGCGCCAGGCGGCGGCCGTTGATCTGGTACCAGGACGCGTACTCGCGCAGCGAGGGCACCCAGGGCTCGTTCATGCGCTCGTGCTGCATGCGCAGCGCGTAGACGACGTCCGCGCTCGGAAGCTCCTCGAGCGTGTAGCGGACCTCGCAACCGAGCTCCTCGATGCCGCGCGGGATCAGCGTCGGCGGGCCGGCGACCGTGACCTGGGCGCCCATCCGCTGGAACGCGAGGATGTTCGAGCGGGCGACGCGCGAGTGCGTGACGTCGCCGACGATCCAGATCGAGGCTCCGTCGATCGAGCCGAGCCGGCGGCGCAGGGTGTAGACGTCGAGCAGCGCCTGCGTGGGGTGCTCGTGCTTGCCGTCGCCGGCGTTGACGATCGCGGCGGCGCACCAGCGAGAGACGAGCTCGGCGGCGCCCGCCCAGGGCGTGCGCAGCACGATCGCGTCGGGCTTGTGCGCGCTGAGCGTGAGCACGGTGTCCTTCAGCGACTCGCCCTTCTCGACGCTCGAGCCGCTCGCGGCGAAGTTGACGACATCGGCGGAGAGGCGCTTGGCGGCCAGCTCGAAGGAGCTGCGCGTGCGCGTGGAAGCCTCGTAGAAGAGGTTCAGCACCATCCGGCCGCGCAGCGCCGGCACCTTCTTGATCTCCCGGTCGGAGACCTCGGCGAAGCGCTCGGCCTGCTCGACGATGCGCTCGATCGCGGCGCGGTCGAGGTCCTCGATCGAGAGCAGGTGGTTCACGCCTGCACCCGCTCGGTCCCCAGCCAACCTGCCGCGATCGCGACCTCGTCGACGCCGTCGAGCTCGGCGACCCGTACGTGCACGTGCTCGCCGCGCGCGGTCGGCAGGTTCTTGCCGACGTAGTCGGGGCGGATCGGCAGCTCGCGGTGCCCGCGATCGGCGAGCACGGCGAGCTGGATGCGGTCGGGGCGGCCGTAGTCGAACAGCGCGTCGATCGCGGCGCGCACCGTGCGGCCGGTGAACAGCACGTCGTCGACGATCACTGCGGTCCGGCCGTTGATGTCGAAGTCGATGTGCGAGGCGTGCAGCACCGGCGCCTCGGGGCGGGTGGCGACGTCATCTCGGTAGAAGCCGATGTCGAGGTCTCCCAGCGGCACCTCGGCGTCGAGCAGCTGCTCGAGCATCACGTGCAGGCGCCGTGCGAGGAAGGCGCCGCGGCGGTGCACGCCGATCAGGGCGGGAACGCCATCGCCGGTGTTGCGCTCGAGGATCTCGTGCGCGATGCGCGTCAGCGCCCGCCGGATGTCCTCCTCGCGGAGGACGACCTTCTCTTCGCGTTCCATCGTTTCCTTCCTGGCCTCTCTGGACCGGGTTAAAGGAGCGTCTGGAATGTATCAGCCGCTGCTGAGGGCACCGATGACCGGCTCGTCCTGCTCGCGCGCGCGGCGCTCGGACCAGCGCACCAGAGCCGGCCCGCCGCGCTCCGGGAAGGGGACCTCGATCGTGTCGAAGTCGCGCGGGACCTCGGTCGGCGCGAACACCGCGCGGGCCGCATCGCGCACCTCGCCACCGGCATAGCGGCCGGAGAGATGGGTGAGCGCGAGCAGCTCGACGGACGCCTCGCGCGCAATCTCCGCGGCTGCCGTGGCGGTGCTGTGAAACGTGTCGGCCGCACGCTCCGCCTCCTCCGGCAGGAAGGTGGCCTCGTGGATCAGCACGTGAGCGTCCTTCGCGGCGATCGCGATCGCCTCGCAGGGAGTGGTGTCTCCCGAGAGCACGATCCTGCGCCCGTGCCGCGGCGGCCCCATCACCTGCTCGGGCATCACGTCGCCGACCGGCTGGCCGCGCTGCAGCACGCCGAACTGGCGCACGTCGTCGATGCCCAGCCGGCGCGCGGCGTCGGGGTCGAATTCGCCGGGCCGGTCATCCTCTACGATCGCGTAGCCGTAGGCGTCCTCGACGCCGTGGTTGACGGGGATCGATGCGATCCGGTAGCCGCGGGCCTCGACCTCGTCCCAGCGTCCCAGCTCGACGATGCGCAGCTTGTAGGGGAGGCGCCGCCGCGAGACGGCGGACATCATCGGCTCGAGCTTCTTGCCGAGACCGGGCGGGCCGTACACGGTGAGCGGCGCGGTGCGCTCGCGCAGGGCGAGCGACTTGAGCAGGCCGGGCAGGCCGAGCCAGTGGTCGGCGTGGAAGTGCGTGATGAAGATCGTGTCGAGCTCGACGAGGCCGACGGAGCGGATCAGCTGGCGCTGCGTGCCTTCGCCGCAGTCGAACAGCAGCTTCTCGCCGCCGCGCCGGATCAGAATCGCGGGCAGGCCCCGGCGCGCGCTCGGCACGGAGCCGGCGGTGCCGGCGAAGAACACAGACAGGTCCATGCGGCAACGGTAGCTAGCCGCGCCCCGGCGCGACGGGCGATCTGCATCTGGGCAGCAGCACCCCCACATCGATTAGGGTGGTCAGGGATCGGACTATGAGCCGGGGGTTGCGCCGGATCGCGTCGTCGGGGGGCGAGAGCCGAGCGGCTCCAGCTGGCAGGCCGCCGGCCGGAAAAGGGGGAATGGGATGCGACGTATCGTTGTGATCCTGCTTGCGTTGGCGGCTATCGCCGTCATGCCGCAGGTCGCGCAGGCCGTGGAACCGCACTGGCTTTGGGCCAAACCAGCCGAAGTGATCCCAGAAGGGACGGTCGTGCCGGTAGAAACGTTCGGCGGGCTGACCTTCGTGATCAAAGGCCCCAAAAAAGAAAAAATCGCGAAAATCCAGTGCAAGCTGGTGGACCGCGACCTGATCGAAAACCCGGTCGGCGGCGGCGCGGGCGTCGACGAAATGATCACCTTCGAATTCACCAGCTGCAGCTTCGGCGGCGCGTGCACGACCGGTGCGCCCTACAGCCTCCAACCGGCCGGGCTGCCCTGGAGCTCGAAGCTGCTCGCAGGGTCGCCCATCAAAAACGGGCTCTTCATGGAATTCAACCTGACGTGCGGCGGGGCGATCCTGAGCACGTTCAAAGGCATGGAGTTCCCGACGATCAAAGGCTTCGGCGGGATGAAATTCGCGCCGGCCACCGGCACGCTCACGGACGGCTTCGGCAACACGATGATGATCGCCGGCAAAGACAACATGAAAGGCCCACCGGGCAAAGAAAAAATCAGCGCGGTGTAGCCGCACGCTGCGGGAAGGGTGCGTCGGGCCTCGGAATGCGCGGGGCCCGACGCGCCCTCGTAGAATCGGCCTCCCGCGCCCGTAGCTCAGTGGATAGAGCGCTCGCCTCCGGAGCGAGAGGTCGCAAGTTCGAATCTTGCCGGGCGCGCTCTTTACAGCCCGCAAACCGGGGAGTTTTCGCTCCTACTGCGCCGGTGACGGGACGGACTCCATCTCGGTGGAAGCCGCGTCAGAACCACTTGAAACCACATCAGCACCGGCAACAAGGGCGCGGAGCTTCGCCTTCTCGTTCTCGCCGCGGGGCATGGCGTGCCGGTAACCCCCCGGCAGCGGCACACGTTGACTTGGGAGCCCTCCGCAGGGCTAAGCCCTGCGAGCCGTCATCGCTCATCCGGCGGCGTTCGGCGCCACCAGAGCGTCCCCTCGATGGCCATGCTGAGGAACGGAAGAAACAGCAAGAGGCCGATCCAATCCCAGGGACCTTCCGTTGCGGTCAAGCCGCAGGCAACCAGCACCACGAGCCCTATCAGCGACGTGGCCCAACAGGCAACGATCCAGCGGCGCGTACGCGGCCGTGGCACCAGTGCCCACGGGCCGTGCAAAACGAGCGCCTGCAGTTTGTTTTCGTCGTCATCGTTGCCCACGCGTTGCCTGTACCCGGATTCAGGGGGCGACCATCGGCGATTTGCGGGTTAAAGCGGCCCATTGCGGCCCCCAAATCGAGAGGTCGCAAGTTCGAATCTTGCCGGGCGCGCTCGAGTGTGTATGTAGCTACCGCGCGCCCGCGCGTTTGGGCACGGCCGGCACGATCGGCGGAAGCGCGCGGGCGCGCTTCACGGAGCGTGGCCGGCGGCTGCTCTCAGGCGCGAACGGCAGCGCGGAGGAGACCATTGCCACGGCTCCCCTGCGGCGCGCTATGCAGCGGGGGCAGTACTCGACGAGAGGACCTCGCAGCGAGAGAACCAAGCCACATTGGGGGCAGGCCAGAGACATCGTGCTCCTTGATGGCAAACGGGCTGCTCGGCCCCCTCCCCGCGATCAGGGCGCGGACCCAAGCCGCCCATCGTGCCGGGCGTCACTGAGGTACGCCACGGCTGGTTCAGACTGTACGCCCACGCGCGCGAAGTGCAAGCAGCTGGTGCGTCCGACTGCGGACCCTCCGCGCGATTCAGAACAGCTCGAGTGCCGGGTGCTCGGGCCAGCCAGGGTCACCCGTCTGAACGAACCGCACCCACGAGCCGTGCATGCGGTCGGCCAGCTCCTGCGGTCCGCCCGCGACGCCCAGCAGTGCGTCGTCGCTGCCGGTGAAGCCCGGCGTGTCGAGCGTGTCGAACACGAACGGCAGATCGACCGCGTGGGCCGCGCCGAGGCGGCCGCCGAGCGCGGGGGAGCGCCACGTGAAGCGGTACCCATACGTCCTTCCGCGCCCCAGTGACGCATGCCGCTCGCGCAGCGCCTGCGTGGGAGCGTGGAACGCGACCTCCGTGATCGCCTGCGCCGCGTGCCTGCCGGGCCGCGCATCGGGCTCGCGTTCCCGCAGCAGCGCGAGCAGCTCCTGCGGCTGCGCCGACAACCGGGCCGCGAACGCCTCCAGCATCTGATCGGGCAGCTCATCGAAGCCGGGCGTTCCCGCGAGATACAGCAGGCCCTCCTCGCTCGTGTCGCCCGCGAGCAGGTCGACGTCCGCGCCGTCGCCGATCGCCGCCAGCGGGTCATGCGCGACGACGTCGCCATCGCGAACAGGAGCTATCCAGAGCAATCCACCGGTCGGATCGCGATCCGCGTCGGTCTCGAGCTCGATCTCGCCGGGCACGATCTGCGCCTGCGCCTCCATCACCCTCGAGAGCGGCACGCTGCTCATCGCCTCCGCCGTCGGCTCGACACCGAGCCGCTCCGCCACCGCCCGGGCGACGCGCTCGGCCTGCTCGGGCGAGTAGGTCAGCCCCAGGCCGCCGCTCATGCTGATCGCCCGCTGGAACAACCCGCGCGAGCGCTCGCTGCCGAGCAGCCAGCCCAGCGACATCGCGCCCGCCGACTGACCGGCCACGCAGACGCGCGAAGGATCGCCGCCGAACGCGCCGATCTCCTCCTGCACCCATTCGAGCGCCGCCAGCTGGTCGCGCAGCGCCACGTTCGTGTCGCCGTCGCGGAAATGCACGAAGCCCTCGATGCCGAGCCGATAGCCCACCGTCACGAGCACGATCCCGTCGCGCATCCACGCGGATCCGTCGTAGATCGCCTGACCCGGCGAGCCCGCCACGAACGCGCCTCCGTGCAGCCACACCAGCACCGGCAGCCCGCCGGCGCTCGGATCGGGCGTCCACACGTTGACCGTGAGCTCGGGCTCGCCCTGCTCGCCCGCTCCCAGCAGCGGCGCGCTGCGCAGACCGGGCAGCTGACGCGGCGGCTGCGAGAGCGGGCGGCTGGGAGCACGCGCGTCGCGCTGCCCCTCCCACCCCGGCGCCGGCTGGGGAGCGCGGTAGCGGCGCTCGCCGACGGGCGGCGCAGCGTACGGCACGGCGCCGAACAGCACCCCTGTCCCCTTCCGCGCGCCGCGCAGCGAACCGCGCGAGGTCTTCACCGTCGCGTCCTGCACCGCCCTGCACGCTATCCCAGCGCACGGCGCGGCTACCCTGCCGGGACGATGCGCTGGAAGTACGCCGCCGCCCGCACCTGCCTGCCGCTCGCCTGCGCCGCCCTCACAGTCGCGCTCCCCTCCCCTGCCGGCGCCCGCACGGCGCCCTCCGGGCTTCCCTACTCCAGCGCCAGCGCCCGCGTCGTGCAGGCGCAGCCTGCGCCCGGCAGCTGCCACGCGCGCGGGCGCACAGCCGAAGCACAACTGCCCGACCCCCGCTGCACACCGGGCGCCGTCAACCCCGCAGTCAGCCAGGGCACGATCGCCAACACGATCTGCCGCTCCGGCTGGACGCGCACCGTGCGCCCCTCTTCGGCCATCACCCGGCAGGAGAAGCTGCGCAGCCTCCTGGCCTACGGCGAGCGGGAAGCGTCGAGATACGAGTACGACCACCTCGTGCCGTTGGAGCTGGGCGGCGCGGTCAACGACGCCCGCAACCTCTGGCCCGAGCTCGACGACCCCTCGCCGGGCTCCTACACGAACCCGAAGGATCGGCTCGAGACCGTCCTGAAGCATCGCGTCTGCAACGGGCAGATGCCGCTCGCCGAAGCACAGCGCCTGATCGCGCGCGACTGGGTCGCCGCGGATCGCCGTTTCGGCTGAGCCGCGCCCGCCGCTCCGCTAGCGGCGCCCGTCGGCGCTCTGTGGCGAGAGCGACTGCGCCGTCGCCACCAGCGCCTCCACGAGCGGGTGCGCGTGATCCGCCTCCCACACCAGCGAGACCACCGCCGGATCGGCGTCGCGAAGCGGCATCGCGACCGTGTCCGGCAGCACGCCGCACACCAGCTGGCAGTCCGCAAAGGGGATCGTGGTGACCGCGTCTCCCTGCACGAGCAGTCCCAGCATCTGCAGCGAGGTCGATGCCGATCCCTCGGTGAGCGCGGACGGGGGCCTGCCACGGTGATCGTCGAGGCTGTGAAAGCCCGCCCACCGCCGCTGCACGTCCGGGTGGTAGCTGATGAAGGTCTCCTCGAGCGCGTCGGTCACGGCGAGCTCCTTCTCCGCCGCGAGGCGATGCTCGCGGTGCAGCACCAGCGCTCTTGGTTCGACCCGCACGGGCTGTGCGAGCACGCCCTCATCCTCGTCCGGTGTGTGACAGAACGCGACATCCACGCCCGCGAGCCATGACCGCGTCGAGCCAGACGGAAAGGCCAGGTCGCGGAACGTCACCTCCGCGTCCGGCTCCGCGTCCGCGAACGCCGTGAAAAGATCGGGCGAGGTCATCGTCGGCGGCGGTCCGACGAAGCCCACCTCCATCGTGCGCTTCGCCGCCCGGGCGAGCGACGCCGCGGTTCGCAGCACGGCGTGCTCGCTGTCCACCGCAGCGCGCGCCTTGTCGAGGAACGCCTCGCCGGCGGCGGTCAGGCGCACGCCGCGTGCGTGCCGCTCGAACAGGCTCAGACCCAGTTCGCTCTCGAGCTGCGCGATCGCCTGTGACAGCGCCGGTTGAGCGATGAACAGCTTCTGCGCCGCACGCGTGATCTGGCCCTCCTCTGCGACCGTCACGAAATAGCGAAGGTGATCCTTCTTGAAGGACATCGCGGTCTTCCCCGCACGCCGTAGGCCCCCTCCGCCGCGTGAGTCTAGATCAACCACCGAAATTCACCCCTCCCCCGTGAGCCACCCTATTTGAGAGCAGCAGACAGCGCAACCGGGCCAAGTTGCGCCCTGGCGCCAAAGCTCTGCGAGGAGACGGCGGCCTTCACGGCGCGGTCACCCATCGCCGGCCGCTTGGCGACCGCTGCGTTTCAGGGAGAGAGACGCTCGAGTACCCAGCGCTCTCCGCTGCGCCGGTAGCGAAGCCGGTCGTGCAGCCGGTCGCGCCGCCCCTGCCAGAACTCCACCTCGCTCGGCACGAGCCGGAACCCGCCCCAGTGCGCAGGACGCGGCACGTCCGCCCCCGGCGGGTAGCGCCGCTCGAGCTCGGCGCGCTCGCGCTCCAGCGGCTCGCGCGAAGAGATCACCGAGGACTGACGGCTCACGAGCGCGCCGAGCTTCGACCCGTACGCCCGCGAGGCGAAGTACTCGTCCGCGCGCTGCTGCTCGACCGCCGTGACGGTGCCGGCCACCGTGACCTGGCGGCGCAGCGCGTACCACGGGAACACGAGCGAGGCCCGTGGGTTCGCCGCCAGCTCGCCGCCCTTGCGCGACTGCAGGTTCGTGAAGAACTCGAAGCCGCGCTCGTCGACCCCCTTCAGCAGCACCGAGCGCGCCGACGGCTGGCCGTCCGCGCCGACCGTGCCGAGCACCATCGCCTGTGGCTCGGGCACCCCTGCCGCCTCGACGTCCCGCCACCACGCCTCGAACTGCTCCAGCCAGCTCGGCGCGAGGTCCCGCTCCTCGAGACCGTGTTCCCCCGGATCGTCCACCGGCGCTAGCCCGTGGCCGACCAGGTGCCGGCCGCTTCCGCGGCGCCGGCTTCTTTCACGAGCCACATCAGCCGGAAGCCGTGGCGGCCGCTGCCTTCGACGAGTGGCGCCGCCTCGGGGTTCGACACCGGGCTGGACCCCGCGGGTGGTTCGGCGTTGACGAGCGAGGTCGTATAGATGCACAGATAGCCGCGGCTCGCCTGGCCAGGACCGGCGCACTTTTCGACCGGCACGGAGCTGCTCGTGACGATCACGTTCTTCACCGCAAGCGGTGCGGCCAGCGCGATCGGGAAGCTTGCCGCGCCGACCAGCGTCTGGCCGGGCGCCGTCGCGAGCAGCGAGATCGCGAAGTCGCCGCTCTCGGTTTCGCCGCCGGGCAGGTTCGACAGCGCCGAGAACCCGTCCCCTCCTGTCGGGCCGCGCGAGCCCTTCGGCCCAACCGGTCCCGTCGGCCCCTGCGGCCCGATCGGCCCGATGAAGCCTGTCGGGCCGCGCCCGCCGCGCGCGCCGTGCAGCTTCTTCAACACCGACGGTTTGATCTGCGTCGTTGAGTTGATCAGGTAGTGGCGCGCCGCGAGCGCACCGCCGCTCATCGCCAGCACCAGCGCGAGCGTGGCCGTCACATTGGCGTACGTGATGCGGCCGCGCAGCAGCCGCCGTCTCCCTCTCGCTCTCTCCACGCCTTCAGGG
>DASWSH010000099.1:0-5120 GCA_036402735.1 Solirubrobacteraceae bacterium
CGCGAGAAGTTCCTCTCGCCGCGCGTGCGCAAGTTCACGCGCCCGGCGCTGGCGCTGCTGCGGCGCGTCGAGGGTCCGCGCTAAGCACGCGTCAGGGTTTCCCGCCGGCGCGTAAAGAACGCGTCAAAGTCGCCGCCGGGGGCTGCGCGCGCCGCTATGAGATGTCTCATGGCTGTCGCTCGCTCCCTCCTCGGCACCCCGCTGCGCACCGACAGGCTCGGCGACACGCTCCTCCCGAAGCGCCTCGCCCTGCCGGTGTTCTGCTCGGATCCGCTGTCGTCGGTCGCGTACGCGACGGAGCAGATCGTGCTGGTGCTCGGCCTCGGCGGCCTCGCCCTGCTGCACCTCACGGCATGGGTCGCGCTGGTGGTCGTGCTCCTCCTGGTGATCGTCGTGGCCTCGTACAGGCAGACGTGCTTCGCGTATCCGAACGGTGGCGGTGCCTACACGGTCAGCCGTGAGAACCTCGGCGAGAGCGCGTCGCTCGTCGCTGCATCCTCGCTCCTGATCGACTACGTCCTCACGGTCGCGGTGTCAGTCGTGGCAGGAGTGGCAGCGATCACCACGGCAGTGCCGTCGCTGGCGACTCACGCCGTCGCGCTCTCGCTCGTGTGCGTGGTGATCCTCTCGGTGGTCAACCTCCGCGGTGTAAGGGAGTCCGGCCGCGCGTTCGCGTTGCCGACGTACGGATTCGTCGTAGCCGTGTGCGCGATGCTGCTGGTGGGCTTCGCCAAGGTGGCTTTCGGCTCAGGTCTCACCGCCGAGAGCGCGCCGTACGCGCTGCGCCACGTGGCGCACACCGGCGGGCTCCTCACCGTCTTCCTCGTGCTGCGCGCATTCGCCTCGGGCTGCACGGCGCTGACGGGGGTGGAGGCGGTGTCGAACGGCGTTCCCGCGTTCGAGCCCCCGAAGAGCCGCAACGCGGCCACGACACTCGTGATCATGGGCGGGCTCGCGATCACGATGTTCGCCGGTATCACGGCGCTCGCGATCATCGCGCACGTGCACATGGGCCAGAGCCCGGGCGACCTCATCGGCGCGCCGGCCGGGATGGAGCAGCGCACCGCGATCGGCCAGATCGGGCTCGCGACCTTCGGACAGACGGTGCCGTTCTACCTGCTCCAGGGGTTCACGGCGGCGATCCTCGTGCTCGCCGCCAACACGGCGTTCAACGGCTTCCCGGTGCTCGCATCGTTGCTCGGACGCGACCAGTACCTGCCGCACCAGCTCGCACACCGCGGCGATCGGCTCGTTTTCTCGAACGGGATCGTGCTGCTGGCAGGCGTCTCGGCGCTGCTGATCGTGGCGTTCGACGCGCAGGTCAACCGCCTGATCCAGCTCTACATCCTCGGCGTGTTCCTCTCGTTCACGCTCAGCCAGACGGGGATGGTGAGGCATTGGCAGCGGATGCCCGACAGGAGCGCCGTGCGCGGCAAGCAGGCGATCAATGGCCTCGGCGCCGTGGTAACGGCTCTCGTCTTCGTGATCGTGATGGTCACGAAGTTCGCGGAAGGCGCGTGGATCGTCGTGCTGGCCGCACCGATCCTGTTCGCGGCGATGAAGGCGGTCGCGGCGCACTACCGCCACGTGAACGGAGAGCTCACGCCAACAGCATCGGGCACTGTGCTCCCCGCGCGCGTGCACGCGGTCGTGCTCGTCTCGAACCTGCTCGCGCCGACGCTGCGAGCGCTCGCGTTCGCGCAGGCCACGTCGCCCGCAACCCTGCGCGCGGTGAAGGTCACCGACGAGGACGTGGACGAGCCGCTCGTGGCCGCGTGGCGCGAGCGCGGCGTGCCCGTGCCGCTCGTGGTGATCGAGTCGCCGTATCGCGAGACCGTCCGGCCGGTGCGCCAGTACGTCCGCCAGCTGCGGCGCGAGTATCCGGGCGACGTGATTTCCGTGATCATCCCCGAGTACGTAGTAAGGCATTGGTGGCAGAACCTCTTGCACAACCAGACGGCGCTTCGGTTGAAGACTCGCCTTCGGCTCGAGCCGTCGGTAACGGTCACGAGCGTCCCGTGGGTGCTCAAGCGATGACCGAGACCGGCGACGTGACGTTCGTGCGCGCCGAGGACCTCCTCGAGGAGCCGGTGCCGACCGACCACGGGCCGCGCCCCGGTCTCAGCTGGCGGCGTCAACTCACGGGGCTCGGACTCGCCATCGCTGGGTTGCCGCTCCTCACGCTGCTCCTGAGGCATACGCGCGACTCGCTCGCGCTCGACGGGCAGGTGCTGCTCTACCTGCTCGCCGTCGTGATCGTCGCGCTCGTGGGCGGCGTTGCGCCGGCCGTCGTCGCCGCCCTGGCGAGCGTCTTCGCGATCAACTACTACTTCGTCGAGCCGCTGCACACGCTCGAGGTCGCGCACGCCGACCAGGCCGTCGCGCTCGTCGTGTTCGTGTTCGTCGCGCTCGTCGTGAGCGGGGCCGTGGAGGTGGCCACCCGGCGCGCACGCGCGGCGCGGCAGGCTGCGCGCGAGGCGGAGACCCTGTCCGCGCTTGCGGGGGCGGACTTCGACGAGAGCGACGCCCTGCATGCGGTGCTCGAGCGCGCGCGGCGAACGTTCGCGATGGAGTCCGTCGTGCTGAAGGCGCGCGACCGTGAGTCGGGGGAGTGGATCGACGCCGAGAGCGCGGGCTGGGGGCCGACCGGCGAAGAGGAGCCCCTGCGGTTCGACGTGGCGGTGGGCGCCGTCCGCCTCGTGGGCCGCGGGCCCGAGCTGTTCGCCGAGGACCAGCGTGTGCTGCGAGCGTTCGCAGCAGCGGCGCAGACTGCCTACGAAGGGCGGAGGCTCTCGACGCGAGCCGGCGAAGCGCGCGACCTGGCGGCGATGGACCGGCAGCGCACCGCGCTGCTCGCCGCTGTCGGCCACGATCTGCGCACGCCGCTGGCGGGTATCAAGGCCGCCGTGAGCACGCTGCGCCAGACTGACGTCGAGTGGTCGGCGCGCGACCGCGACGACCTGCTGGCCACGATCGAGGACTCGGCAGACAGGCTCGACGGGATCGTGGCGAACCTCCTCGACGCGAGCCGGCTGCAGGCCGGCGCATTCAGCGTCCGCGCACGCGCGGTGGCGCTCGACGAGGTCGTCGGCGCGGCGCTGCTCGCTGTCGCGGACGCGAAGGAGAAGGTGCGGGTCGACGTCCCGGAAGACCTGCCGCTCGTGCAGGCCGACGCGGGCCTCCTCGAGCGGGTGTTCGTGAACCTGATCGACAACGCCGTCCGGTACGGGGGCGAGGCGGAGGTGTCCGCGAGCGCCGGCGAGTTCTCCGCGAGGGTGCGGATCAGCGACCACGGGCCGGGGGTGCCGGAGGATCAGCGCGAGCGGCTCTTCGAGCCCTTCCAGCGCATCGGCGATCGAGACGGCGCCCTGAACGGAATGGGCCTCGGGTTGTCGGTCGCGCGGGGGTTCACCGAGGCGATGGGCGGGACGCTGATCGCCGATCGCGCCGAGGACGGGGGCCTGTTGATGCGGCTGCGGCTGCCGCTTGCGGGTGCGGCGGGCGAGCCCGAGGACGACGCGTGACGCGCGTGCTCGCCGTGGACGACGATCCGAGCCTGCGCCGCGCGCTCGCGATCAACCTGCGCGCTCGCCAGTACGAGGTCGACCTGGCCGAGGACGGGGCGTCGGCGCTCGCGGCAGCGGCGCGCCGCCCGCCCGACGTGGTGGTGCTCGACCTCGGCCTACCCGACATGGACGGCAGCGACGTGATCCGTGGCCTGCGCGGGTGGACCCAGGTGCCGATCGTCGTGCTCTCCGCGCGCGCGGGGCAGGGCGACAAGGTCGACGCGCTCGACGCCGGCGCCGACGACTACGTGACGAAGCCGTTCGGCATGGACGAGCTGCTGGCGAGGCTGCGTGCGGCGGTGCGGCGCGGCATCGCTGGCGAGGAAGCGCCGGTCGTGGACACGGCGAGCTTCACGGTCGATCTTGCCGCGAAGGAGGTACGGACGGCCTCTGGCGAGCACGTGCGGCTGACACCCACCGAGTGGCACCTCCTCGAGGTGCTGACGCGCAACGAGGGGAAGCTCGTGCCTCAGCGCCAGCTGTTGCAGGAGGTGTGGGGGCCGCAGTACGAGACCGAGACGAACTACCTCCGCGTGTACATGGCGCAGCTGCGCAGGAAGCTCGAGCAGAACCCGGCGCAGCCGCGACATCTGATCACGGAGCCGGGAATGGGCTACAGGCTGGTGCGCTGAAGCGGCGGCGCAATAAGCCCGAACACGTCGCTCACCTGCTCCCAGCCGATCCGCATCAGGAACTGCGAGTTGCGGCCGTACGACTTCGCGCCGAGGATGAAGAAGCCCGGCTCCGGGTTCGTCAGCGTCTCGGGGCCGTGGCTCTGCTGCTCGAGGCAGTCGCCCGCCGCGGTGCCGAGGAGCGCCGCCGAGAGCTTCATCGGAGCGGACGTCGCGTAGCACTCGTGCACCTGCAGCTGGCGGTAGATCGAGTAGTCGCCCACGCCGCCGTTCAGCGCGAGCACGCGGTCGACCGTGACCTCCTCGGCGCTTCCGTTGCGGAGCGTCACGGCGATGCGGCCCTCGCGCGGCGCCAGAGCTTCGGTCACGTAGCCGAGCCGCGGCTCGATCGCGTCCGACGCCCCGCGGACCAGCTCCGAAGCGGTGGCGGTGAGCCGGGCGCGCTCCGGTAGCGGGTCGCCTTCTACCGCGCCCCAGTTCGGATCGTTCGATCGGGTCGCCCAGATCACGCGCATCTCGGGCGCCTCGCGAGCGAGCTCTGCGAGCGCGCGCGCGGCAGTCTGGGCCGAATGGCCCGTGCCGGTGAGGAGCGTGGTTCCGGCGGCCCACGCGCGTGGTTCGGAGTCGAAGCGCGGCAGCCGCCGCTCGATCCGATCTCCGAATGCGCGCTCGCCGGGCGCCGGGATGCCGCCGTCGCCGAGCGAGTTGGGGTTGCCGTAGGTCCCGGTGCAGTCGATCACGGCGTCGGCGTGCTCGACGCTCTCGCCTCCGTCAGCATCGGACACGAGCAGGCGGAAGCGCCGCCCGCCGCGCTCGGCGCTCGCGATCTCCTCGTGCTTGAGGAGGCCCTCGCGCGCCACGGCGTCCACACGCGCCCCCACGCGGATCCGTGGCGCCAGCGCCGGCAGGGCCGCCAGCGGGT
>DASWSH010000100.1:0-3731 GCA_036402735.1 Solirubrobacteraceae bacterium
GCCAGCGCCTGGTCGATCGTCGTTCCCGGCTGCACGCCCTGCACGGCGCCTTCAACCGTCACCTTGTACCTGGTGGCTGGCCGCAGCGGCGCGACCGGCACGAGGATCGCGCCGGTCGGCGCGAGCAGGTTCGACGTCGTGTTGTCCAACCAGCGCAGCGCCACCGAGCCGTGCGCCGAGCCGAGCGTGGCGTTGCTCAGCTGCGCGCGCGAGCCGTTGCTCCACGGACCTTCGACGTACACGAGCAGGTTCGGCCCTGTCGCGCGAGTGCCGAGGCCGAGCGTCTGTCCGGGCGTTTCCGGCAGCTCGCTCGCCTTCTGCCTGTAGGGCACGTTGCGACGGCCGTTGCCGGGATAGGTGTAGAGCTGCACGCTCGTCGGTGCCGGCCTGAGCGTGCCGAGCAGGATCTCGACGCAGCCGAAGCCTTCCGAATCGGCCGCTCCGGTGCTGCTGATGCGCGGGTTGAGCAGGTCGAAGAGGTGGTAGGGAGCGTTGTCGTAGGGATCGCCCGGCCCCCACTTGATGCCCTGCGCGAGCACCGAGGTTGCGGCGATCAGGTTGCCTTCGCGGCTGAAGCCGGACTTGCCTTCGATCTCGGTGTGGCCGAACACGCGATTCTTCGCCTGGTAGGTGTTGTGCTGGCGGCAGGCCGCACTCCACGCGGTGTTCTCCGCGATTCCCGCCGGGATGCCGTTCGCGGCGCGCTCCTTGTTCAGCAGCGCGACGATCTGCGCGCTGGAGGCGGCGGAGGCGGCGGAGGCGCCGGCCGCGAGCACGGCGAGCAGCGCGACGGCGAGCAGCGCCGCCGGCAGCGCCCTGGATGGCGGATTTCTCACGCGGTGATCGTAGATGCCGTGCCCGCCGCAGGCGTCAGGCGGTCGTCGGCTGGTCCTCGCCCGCGCGTGTGTCGAACTCGCGCAGGAGCTGCTGCATGTTCTCGTCGCGCTCGACCTGGCGGTCGGACAGCGGGTTGAAGATCCCGCGCCCGACCGACATCACGGTCCAGCGGCGCGGCCGGATGATCCGTGGCTTGCGGCCCTCGATGCCTTTGACGATCGCCTCGCCGGCCTCGGCGGGCTGGATGCGCTTGTGCAGCGGCCGCGGCAGGCTCTGCAGCATGCGCTCCGCCAGCGGGTCGGCGTCGATCGCGCGGTGCACCATCTCGGTGTCGATGAAGCCGAAGTAGGCGACGCTGGCCGATGCGCCGTGCGGGTGGAGCTCGGTGCGAAGCGCGCGGCCGAACTGCTCGACGGCGGCCTTGCTCATCGCGTAGGGCGCCGCGCCGGCGCCGTTGAAGAAGGCGTAGATGGAGGACACGACCACGACGTGGCCGCGCCGCGGCACGATCTCGGGCAGCGCCGCGTCGACCGTGCGGTACACGCCCATCAGGTTCACATCCAGCACGCGCTCGAAGGTCTCGGTGGCCATCGCGCGGAACGACGCCACGCGCGAGGCGATACCCGCATTCGCCACCACCACGTCGAGCCCCCCGAAACGCTCGACGGCGGTTGCGACCGCGCGCTGCACAGCGCCTCGGTCGGTCACGTCGGCGGCGATGCCGAACGCGCGCGAATCGTGCAGCTGCGCTGCCGCGCGGTCCGCGGCGGCCTGGTCGAGATCGACCACCACGACCGATGCGCCGCGCGAGATCAGCGCGCGCGCCGTGCCCAGGCCGATGCCGCGCGCTGCACCGGTGACGAGCGCGACCTTGCCGTTGAGCTCGTAACGGGCCATCCGCGAAGTCTCCCACTCGCGCGCCCCGCCCGCCCGCTGCTCAGCGGCGGCGGAAGCGCGCGGCTTTCACCCGCCGCGCGGGCGCGGCCGACGGCGGCGGTGCGGCGCGCCGCTCGCGGCGTCGCTCGCGCCAGTGCTCGCCGGCGCGGAACAGAAAGCCGATCACGAGCAGCCCGAAGACGATCGCGACTTCCCAGCGCCCTTTGACGCCCGAGGCGACAGTGATCAGCAGCGAGCCGGCCGCGGCGAACAGCGAGAAGGCGGTGTTGGCACCCATCGGCCCGATCAGCCTCGCGGCGCGTGCGCGCTGACGCGGAAGCGCACGGTCTCGCTCGGCTCGGGTTCGAGCGCGACGAGGTGCACGTGCAGGTGCGCGACGCTGCCGCCGTTGAAGCGCATGTCGCCGCTGCGCTCGACGGTTGCGAGCGCTACCGGCTGCAGGCGCCCCGCGAGCTCGCGGCGGATCGCCCACAGCTCGGCTCCGGCCTCGTCGGGCAGCTCCTCGAAGCCGACCACGTGGCGCCGCGCCACGATCAGGTAATGGTCGGTGGTGCCCTCGTAGGGGAAGCCGTTGCGGGTCACGTACCAGTGCTCGCCCTCGTACTCGACCGGCTCGCGCTGATACTCCGCGACGTGCTCAGGGCAGAACACGCAGATCCCCTGCGCCTCGAGCCGGGCCATGTAAGCGCGCTGCTCCTCGCCGCGCGCCGCCGCGAGGTTGTACAGGCGCGGCCCCGCGTCCCCGCCGGCCCCGCGCGCGCTCACTTCGCGCCGCCCACGCGCTCGTAGCTGCGGAAGCGGAACGACAGGCCGTTCTCGAACACCGGCCCCTCCTCGCTGCAGCAGCGCCACTCATCGGGCGCCAGCTCGGGGAACAGCACGTCGCCGTCGATCTCCGCTTCGATCTCGGTCGCGTGCACGCGCTCGCAGGCCGGCAGCAGCTCGGCGTAGGTCACCGCGCCGCCGATCACGAAGCAGTCGCGCCCGCACACGTGCAGCGCCTCGCTCAGCTCGCGGTACACCTCTGCGCCCGGCGCGGCGAAGGCCGGATCGCCGCTCAGCACGAGGTTGCGCCGGTCGGGCAGCGGCCGGAACGCGTCCGGGATCGACTCGTAGGTGCGGCGTCCCATCAGCACTGTGCCGCCGCTCGTCAGCTCGCGGAAATGGCGCATGTCGGTCGGCAGCCGCCACGGCAGACCGCCTTCGCGCCCGATCACGCGGTTGGCCGAATGGGCGACGACGATCGAGATCACTTCAGGTCGCGACGGGGATGCCGCCGATCGCCGGATGCGGGGCGTAGTCGCTCAGCTCGAAGTGCTCGCCGCGAAAATCGTGAATATCGTCGATCTGCCTGCCGGCGTCGTTGAGCTCGAGCGTCGGGAGCGCGCGCGGCTCGCGGGCGAGCATCTGCTCGACCGCCGGCAGCTGGTTGGCGTAGATGTGCGCGTACTGGATCCAGTGCACGTACTCGACGAGCTCGTAGCCGGTCAGCTGCTCGAGCATCAGGCCGAGCGCCGTGTACTGCGCCATGTTCGAGGGCACGCCGATCGGCGTGTCACCGGAGCGCTGGTTGTGGATCAGATGCAGCTTGCCGTCGAGCACCAGCGCATGGATCCAGCCGTGGCACGGCGCGATCGTGTTGCGCGAGCGCACGCCCGCCTCGCGGTGGTTGGCGTTGGGGATCCACGGGCTCATCACGGCGGTGCGGTCGAGCGGCAGATCGCGCAGCTTGGCGACGAGGTGCGGCAGCTGGTCGAAGCCCGGGTCCTCGCCGTCGAGGTCGGTCGTGAAGTTCCGGAACGCGTGGCCGTACGAGCCGGGGCCGAGGTCCCCAGGCTCGAGCCCGCGCGACCCGGACTTCTCGGGCGTGGCCCACGCGTCCCACCAGTCGCAGCCGAACTCGGCCAGCTCCTCGAGCGTGCGCGCGCCGTTCATGAAAGCGCACAGCTCGCCGATCGCCTTGCCGAGAAAGCCCTTGATCGAGCGCTCGGTGATCA
>DASWSH010000101.1:0-23303 GCA_036402735.1 Solirubrobacteraceae bacterium
ACCAGAATCAGCCACTTGCGCCGCCAGATGGGACGAAGGATCGCTGCGCTGTCAGTGCTCTGATTCATTTTGGGAGTCCCGGCAAAGGGTCCGTCCGGTGCGCGGGCGCCCGCTGAGCGGCCAGCATAGGGAGCGGACTAATCGGGCACTAAAGAGTACCGTTGCGGCGCGCTCCCGCAAGCAGCCTGCCGTGCAAGGATCTGAGCGTGACCGAGCAGCCGGAAAGCGCAGCTTTGCAGGCGCAAAGCGACCCTCGGCGGCGGTTGCTGGTGGTTGGGCACCCGGCGGTGCTTCGTGTCAACCAGCTGCTCTACCGCGAGCTCGCACGACGCGGCTGGCAGGTCGACCTCGTCGTGCCCAGCAGCTGGCGCGGCGAGTACTCCCAGCAGCCGATCCTGCCCGAGGCGCTGCCCGGGCTGCAGGACAGCCTGCACCCCGTTCCCGTGTTGCTCAGCGGCCGCGCCCAGCGCCATCTCTACCTGACGCGCTGCCGCGCGCTCGCGCGCCGGCTGGGCACACAGGTGGCCTTCCTCGAGGCGGAGTCCTACGCCCTCGCCGCCGCGCAGTGGCGGCACGCGCTGCTGCCGCTCGGGGTTCCCTTCGGCGTTCAGGCCTACGAGAACATCGACCGGCGGCTGCCGGTGCCGGTGCGGCGGCTGCGCTCGCTGGTGCTGCGCGACGCCGCCTTCGTCGCGGCGCGCTCGGATACCGCGGCGCAGCTTGCGCGCGCCTGGGGCGCGCGCGGCGAGATCGGCTTCGCGCCGCCCGCGGTACCGGGCTGGGCGGCACCGGCGAGGACGCGGGACGCCGAGCCGGCGAGCGGCGGGACGGGCGCGCGGCCTTTCACGATCGGCTACGCCGGCAGGCTGATAGCGAGCAAGGGGCTCGAGGACCTGCTGGCGGCGGTGCGGCTGCTGCCCGCGCCGGTCGAGCTGCTGCTGCTGGGCAACGGAGAGCTGCGCGAGCGCCTCGACCGCGCTGAGATCCCCGGCTCGCGCGCGCGGGTGATCGACGGGCTTTCACACGAGCAGATGCCGAGCGGCTACGCACAGCTCGACGTGCTGGTGCTGCCATCGCACACAACGCCCACCTGGAAGGAGCAGTTCGGGCGAGTGATCATCGAGTCGCTCTGGTGCGGCGTGCCGGTCGTCGGCTCGGACTCAGGGGAGATCCCGTGGCTGATCGAGCTGACCGGCGGCGGCCTCGTATTCCGCGAGGGGGACGTGGCCGCTCTGGCGGCAGCGCTGACGCAGCTGCGCGAGCAGCCCGGGCTGCGCGCATCGCTGGCGCGAGCGGGCCACGAGACGGTGCAGCGGACGTTCACGGTCGCGGCTGCGACGGACCCGTTGGAGCGGATGCTGCTGGCTGCACTGCGGACAGGCGCTCGAACAGCTCGTGGTGCCCGCGCACCATCCGCTCCCAGGTGAACTGCATGACAGCCTCGCGCGCGGCCTCGCCTACACGGCGGCGCAGGGCGGCATCGGCCGCCAGCTCGCGCAGGCGCGCGGCGATCGACTCCGGCTCGGCCGCGATCAGGAAGCCGCTCACACCGTCGATGATCAGCTCGCGGACGCCGTTGACCGGCGTGGCCAGGATCGGCAGCCCCGCGGCGGCGGCCTCCAGCGCGACGAGCGGGAAGGCCTCGTAGGCGGAGGGGAAAACCATCGCATCGGCCGCCGCCAGCACGAGCGGCACGTCTCGCGTGACGCCGAGCCAGTGCACCGCGTCCGCCACACCCAGCTCACGCGCCAGGCGCTCGTAGTGCTGCCGATCGCCGCCGCCGGCGACGATCAGCTCCCACTCGGGCGCCTGCGCGAGCGCGCGGATCGCGGGCTCGAGCCCCTTGCGCTCCCACTCGCTGCCGACGAACGCGGCGAGGAGCCGACCGCGCGCCACGCCGAGCCGGGCGCGCAGCGCAGCCGCTTCGTCGGCACGTGCGCCCGGTGCGAAGGCGGCGGTGTCGACGCCGTTGTGGATCGTGAGCACGCGATCGGCGGCGGCCGGAAAATAGCTGCGGATCTCGTCGGCCACGCCCTCGGACACGCACACGAAGACGGCGCTGCGCTGGCTGCCGTAGACGAGCCGTTCGGTCGCCTTGTCGAGCGCCGCGACGACCGCGATGTATGCGCGCCGCGGCCAGGTCGCACGGCTGGCCGTGGCGACACCGGCCTGGTGGCAGTAGTGAACCGCGATCGTGTCGAGCTGGCCCAGCACGATCGCGCCGGTCGCCTGCACGATCCCGCGTCGGCGCCGTCGCGCCGCCAGCGATCCGGCCAGCAGGAACCAGGGATAGGCGATCAGGAACGGCCGACCCGGTCCACGTACGCGGTGGAACGACACCTCGACACCGGGCGGCAGCTCGCAGACCCTGGCGATCACCGTCACCGGGTGCCCGAGCCCGCGCAGGCCGCTGATCAGCTGCACGAGCTGGCGCTCCATGCCGCCGACGGGCCCGATGTCGTGCGCGACTATCGTCACCTCCACCGCGCCGGGCGCGGAAGGAGCGGTGTCGGTGGGTGGTGTCGCTGACATGGTCCTGCGCGTCCGTGGCAGCGCTCGCTGACGTCCGCCTCGGCGTTGCGCGCGCAGGTTATCCGACCCCTGTCGCCGGCCCCGTCGCCCGGCTCGCGGCCGCCCGAATGGCGCCGCGAGGATGACTGTTAGGGTCGGCCGGTGCGCGGCTATGACGAGCAGATCGCAACGGCGGGCATCTCGATGGACTCGATCGTCGATGCGGTGCTGGAGGCGTCACGGCCGGCGCCCGGGCTGCGCTGGCTGGACGTGGGCTGCGGCCGCGGCCACCTGCTGCGCCGGATCAAAGCGGAATGGCAGCCGGCGGAGCTGCGTGGAGTCGACCCGATCGACTGGCTCGACGAGGATCTTCGCGGCGAGGTGAAGTTCGAGCTCGCAGGCGCCGAGCGCGCGGCGGAGCTGCCCGACGCCGACCGCGTGACGATGGTCGAGGTGATCGAGCACCTCGAGGCGCCATGGAGCAGCCTGCGCTCGGCTGCCCAGAAGGTCGCGCCGGGCGGCTGGATCGTCGTCTCGACACCCAACCTGGCGCGCCTGCGCAACCGGCTCGAGCTCGCCGTCCGCGGCCAGTTCACCTCGTTCCGGCCGGACAACGAAGCGCACATCTCGCCGGCGCCGGCGCATGTGATCGGACGGATACTGCGCGAGGAGGGACTGCATCCGGAGCCTCCACGTTACGCCGGCGCGGATGTGATCTCGCTGACCGGCGGGCGCGTCTGGCCGGAGGCCGTGAGACGGCGCTCTCCAACGCTCGCATCGGTATCGGTGATCGTTGCCGCCCAGCGCGCCGCGGCCTAGTCGCGCGGCGGAGCGCCGAGCCGGGCCTGATCCGCAAGCCGCGCCGGCGGCGGGCAGGGCGTGCCGTCAGGGCGAGACCGCGGCCGTCAGGGCGTGACCGCAGCCGCCAGGGCGCGCAAGCGAGCGAGCATGCGCTCGCGCATCGCGGTGTCGGTGTACTCCTGCAGGTAGCGCTGCCTGCCCGCAGCGGCCAGCTCGCGCATCCGCTCGGGTTCGCATAGCAGCGCCTCGAGCGCGTCCGCCAGCGCGGCCGGCTCGCCGGAGCGCGTGAGCACGCCTGTGCGACCGTCCTTCACGATCTCGAGCGGTCCCCCGCTCGCGACCGCGACGACCGCGACGCCACGCGCCATCGCCTCGAGCAGCACGAGGCCGAAGGGCTCCGGGTCCGAGGCGTTGACGAGCACGTCCATCTGCGCGATGTACGGGCCTGCGTCCGCCACCTGCCCGGTGAGCGTCGCCACGCCGGACAGCCCCAGCTCCTCGACCAGCCCGGGCAGCGAGGCCGCATAGTCGCTCGAGAGCCCGTGCGCGTCGCCGCCGACGATCAGCGTGCGCAGCTCGCGCCCGCGCCCGCGCAGCAGCTGCTGCGCGCGCAGCAGCCGGTCCTGGCCCTTCCAGGGCTGCAGCCGCCCGACCATGCCCACCACCGGCAGCGCATCGCCCGCCGGCGGCGCGATGCCCACGGGAGACGCATCGCCCGCGCGCGGCGCGACGCCCACAGGAGGCGCGGTGCCAGCCGGGAGCGTGACGCCCGCCGGGGGCGTGACGCCTGCCGGGAGCGTGACGCCTGCCGGGGGCGCGACGCCCGGCGCGACCACGAACGTGGGGCGCCGTGGGCGCAGGCGCGCCTGCGCGTCCGCGGCCGCCTGCGAGGAGCAGCCGACGGCGCGGGCGGGCAATGCGGTTGCGAGTCGGTCCATCCAATGACCGGCGGCGATTTCGTGTTGCCACCACAGGAGCCGGCCGCGCATGCCCGCGAGCATCGCGGCGGGCGCGGTGTAGAGGTGCGCCTTCGGCATCCAGCTCAGGATCAGGTCGGGCCGGCGGCGGCGCAGGGTGCGCGCGAGCGCGAGCACGCAGCGCGCCAGTCGCCACGGCTGACGCAGGCGCCCGGCCTCGATCACGTCGACCCGCAGGCCTTCGCGGCGCAGCTGCGCGGGCCAGGAGCCCTGCTCGAAGAACACCAGCTCCAGGTCGACCGGATCGCTCGCGCCGAGCGGGCTGCCCGCGTCGAGCAGCGTCTGCAGCATCGCCTCCGCACCGCCCAGCCGCTCGCCCCAGGGCACGGTGATGAGAACGCGCACGGACCATATAGTTACCGGGTGCTGGCGCCGGGCGCGATCTCAGAGGCGAGGGTCGTGCTCGCGCACGACTACCTGCTGGTGCTGCGCGGCGCCGAGCGCACGTTCGCGGCGATCGCGGACCTGTACGAGCAGGCGCCGATCGTGACGCTGCTCTACGACGCCGAGGAAACGGCGGCTCGCTTCGAGGGCCACGAGGTGAGGACCTCGGCGCTGCAGCGGCTGGGAATCTCCCAGGACGGCTTCCGGCGCCTGCTGCCGCTGTACCCGCTGGCGGTGGCGCAGCTGCGGCCCGGGCCGTGCGACGTGCTGCTGTCGAGCAGCAGCGCGTTCGCGCAGGGAGTGCGTGCGCCGGCGGGTGCGGTGCACGTCTGTTACTGCTACACGCCCTTCCGGTACGCGTGGTACGAGCAGCAGCGAGCGCTCGCCGAGGTGCGCGCGCCGCTGCGGCCGCTGCTGCGCGCGACGCTCGCGGGCATCCGCCGCTGGGACCTGGCGGCGAGCAGGCGCGTCGACGACTACGTGGCGATCTCCGAGCTGAGCCGCGAGCGGATCCGCCGCTACTACGGGCGCGACTCGACGGTGATCCACCCGCCGGTCGAGACCGAGCGCTTTGCGCCCGGCAGGCCGGGCGAGAAGCTGCTGGTCGTCTCCGAGCTGGTCGCGCACAAGCGCCTGCACGTGGCGCTGGAGGCGGCGCGGCGCGCGCGCGCACCGATCCGGGTCGTCGGCTCCGGGCCCGACCAGGAGGCGCTGAGGAGGGCCTACCCCGAGGCGGAGTTCGTCGGCCGCGCCGGCGATGAGCAACTGGCGCAGCTGTATGCGGAAGCGCGCGCGGTGGTGGTGCCGAGCGCGGAGGAGTTCGGCATCGTCGCGGTCGAGGCTCAGGCGGCGGGGCGGCCCGTGATCGCCGCGGCCGCAGGCGGCGCGCTGGAGACCGTGCTCGACGGAAGCACGGGCCGCCTCGTGCGGCTCGACGACGTCGACGACTTCGAGGCGGCGATCAGCTCGATCGACTCGCTCGGGCTGGAGCCAGCCGACGCCGTGGCGAACGCGCGGCGGTTCTCGGTCGAGAGGTTCCAGCGCCGCCTGGGCGAGCACGTCCGGGCGGTGCTCGAGCGCGCCGCTACGAGCGCTTCGTGACCTTCACGATCTGGTGGTAGCTGAGCGCGCCGAGGCCCAGCCGCAGCAGCCCGTCGTCGAGGACCCCGAGCACGCGGGCAGCGCGACGGTGCCTGTAGCGGAGCACGTTGCGGTCGAAGATGCGCAGGAACCGCATCTCGCCCACGCCGAGCTCGACCGACGCGAACGCGTCGCCCAGCACGCGCAGGTCGTTGCGGTCGATCGGGCGCTCGTCCTCGGAGCCGTAGCTGGCGACGCCGCCGCGACCGGCGAGGCGGCGGCGCGAGAAGTTGAGCAGCGGGTTCAGCGCCATCGTCTCCAGGAACGCGCCCCTGCCGCCCGGGGCCAGCAGCTCGTTGAGGATCGGCGCGATCGTGGGCAGGTGCACGTGGTGCAGCGCGTAGCGGCCGATCACTGCGTCGAAGACGCCGGGCGCGAACGTGCGCGCGCCGAGCTCCCCGGCGAGGAACTCGATCTGCTGTCCGGTGCGCTCGGCCAGTTCGCGCCCGCGTGCGATCGACTCTGGGCTGATGTCGATCGCGGTGACCTGCGCGCCGCGCTGAGCGAGGTAGGCGCTGGTGAGTCCGGCGCCGCAGGCGAAGTCGAGCACGCGCTTTCCCTGCAGCGGCTCGACGGCGTCGATCATCGCGGCGGTGTTCGGCTCGGCGCCGCGTTCGTAGCGCCTGGCCAGGCGCTCCAGCGCGGGAACGTGCTCGTCCCAGAACTCGCGCTCACGCTCCCCGCGCATCAGCGCACCAGCTCCAGCCAGTCCGAGCCGCCCCTGCTGATCGCGGCGTGGATGCGCTCGGAGTGCGCCAGGTACCCCGCCTGCGTGCGCCGCTCCCAGGCGCGCCTGCGGCGCATGTTCACGCGCCGCCGCAGCGGTGCCGGCAGCACGAGGCTGCGGATCGGCCGCGGCGCGCGGTCCAGCGCGGCGCGGCTCAGCTCGCCCGCGCGGAATCCCGCGCCGTGGTGATAGATGACGTCGCCGTAGATGCCGAAGAAGAGCGGATCCAGCTCGACGCCGTTCGAGCGCAGCACCTGCACCCACGGCGTGCCGCTCAGCTCCAGCGCGCGCAGCAGGTTGCCGCCGACATCGGTGACGAGCCTGCCGCGGTGGCCGGGCCAGCTGTATCCGCCCGACCAGTCGCCGCGCAGCTCGCGCCAGGCGCCGACGCTCGTCACGCAGAAGCATGGATGCGGCTGCGGGTCCTCGACGTTCTCCGCGCGGCGAACCGCCACGAGCGGCGCCCTCGAGAGGCCGTCCTCGATCAGCGGCATGGGGTCGGCGATCGGAAACGCGTCGCCGTCGAGGAACATCAGCAGGTCATCATCCGGCGCCTCGTGCGCGACCTCCGTCGCAAGATGGTTGAGCTTGCCCGGATGCCGGCCGCGCTGCTCGATGACGTGGTCGAAGCGCTCGCCGTAGCCCGCGTCGATCTTCTCGAGCGATGTCCACGTTTCGTAGGGCACCGAGACGTGCTCGCGCAGATGCCGTGTCTGGATCTCGATCCAGCGCGGCGAGAGGAAATGGACGGTGAGCACGTGCAGCATCAGATGAGCTCGCGCAGCCACTCGTCGCCGCCGGCGGCGATGCGGCGGTAGACCTGCTCGGACTGTTCGAGGTGATGGCGTTCCATGGCGCGTTCCCAGCGCACCCAGCGGCGCCGGTTGATCAGGCGGTTGAGCGGGCCGGCGCCCGGGATCTGCACGCGTGGCGGCCCGTTGTCGCTGTGCACACCGCTCAGGTCGCCGGCGCGAAAGCCCGCGCCGTGGTGGTAGACGACATCGCCGTACACGGCGAAGTGCAGCGGATCGAGGTCGACCTTGTTGGAGCGCAGCACCTGCACCCAGGGCAGACCCTTCAGCTCCATCGTGCGCAACAGGTGGCCGCCGACGTCGGTGACACGGATCCCGCGGGCGCCGGGCCAGGTGGGACCGCCGGACCAGTCGCCCGGCAGCTCGCGCCACGCGCCGATCGTCGTCACGCAGAAGCAGGGATGCGGCTGCGGCTGATCGACGTTCTCGGCGCGACGCACCGCGAGCAGCGGCGCCCGGGAGAGGCTTTGCTCGATCAGCGGCATCGGGTCGGCGACCGGGAAGGCGTCCCCGTCGAGGAACATCAGCAGGTCCTCCGCCGGGAACTCGTGCGCGATCTCCATCGCGAGATGGTTGAGCTTGCCCGGGTGCCGGCCGCGCTGCTCGAAGACGCGGTCGAAGTGCTCGCCCCAGGAGGGGTCGATCCCCTCGAGCGAAGTCCACGTCATGTACGGGACGGGAATGTGCCGGCGCAGGTGGCGCGCCTGGATCTCGATCCAGCGCGGCGAGGAGAAATGCACGGAGACGACGTGGAGCATCAGGTGGGTGCGCCGGCCCGGGCAACCGGACACGCGGCGGGCGGCGCAGGATATAGAAGCGCCCGCGACGCTCCGGAACGCGACGCGCACGATGCAGCACGCCGGTTGAGCGGCTCAGAAGCTGGTGGTAGCTTCATTTCAGTGGCTGTTCTCGTGCGGGCCGGGGTGACGCTGTGACGGCCCGGCGCAGGCCGGGGGCGCTGCTCGCTGCGCTCGCGCCGGCGATGCTCGCGCTTGTGCTCGCCGGTTGCGGCTCGTCCGCGCACGGCACGAGCTCCAGCTCCGCCCAGAGCGCCGCGCAGATCGAAAGCAGGGAACGCAACGAAGAAGCTGCCGCGCTGAAGAACGAAGAATCGACCGAAGACCAGCGCAACCGCGAATACCTGTCGATCCTGGAAGCGAAGAACCGCGAAGAAGCGGCAGAAACCAACGCCAAGCACACCGAAGCACTCGCTGCGAAACGCGCCAAGAAGCGCGAAGAAGAAGCCAAGAAGGCGGTCAAGAAGCGCGAAGAAGAAGCGAAGAAGAAGGCCGCCTCGACTCACAGCTCGGGCAGCTCGAAAACCACGACGACGAAACAGGCGCCGACTCCGAGCAGGACCAAATCGAAACCGAAAAGCTCGAAACCGAAAGGGTCGCTCAGCGCGCCACCGACCGTCGGCGCGCCCAACGGTCCCGAATAGCGAAGCTCAGAGCCCCCGGCGACCGACGACGTGGGGCACGGTGCGCAGCAGGATCTTGATGTCGGTCCACGGCGACCAGTTGGCCACGTACAGGTAGTCGATCGCGACCATCTCGCGCAGCGGCACGCGCGCGGGGCCGAGGATCTGCCAGGGCCCGGTCATGCCGGGCATCAGCTCGAGGCGGCGGCGGTGCCAGCCCTCGATGCGCTGGTCCTCCTCGATCACGAGCGGCCGGGGGCCGACGAGGCTCATCTCGCCGCGCACGATGTTGAGCAGCTGCGGCAGCTCGTCGAGCGCGGTGCGCCGCAGCCAGCGCCCGATGCGCGTCACGCGCGGGTCCTCGGCGATCTTGAACAGCCCCTCCATCGCCTCGTTGCGGTGCAGCAGCGACTCCTTCATCGACTCCGCTTCCGGCACCATCGTGCGGAACTTGAGCATGTGGAAGCGCTTGCCGTGGCGGCCGACCCGCAGCTGGCGGAAGAACACGGGTCCGCGGCTGTCGAGCTTGATCGCGATCGCGATGCCGATCATCAGCGGTGCGACCGCGAGCAGCCCCAGTGCGGCGCCGACGAGGTCGAACAGCCGCTTGAACTTCGCCGAGGAGCGCGTCAGGTCGAAACGCCGGACGCCCATCACTGTGACGCCGTGCAGGTCGTCGAACTCGACCGAGGAGCCGACCACCTCGAGTAGTCGCGGCACCACGCTGACGCGCACGCCGACGGCCTTCAGCGTGCGCACCAGGTTCAGCATCTCGCCTGCGTCGGCGCTGCGCGGTGCGATGATCGCGCGGTGCACGTCGAGCGTCTGCGCGAGGTCGCGGATCTCGGCCAGGCGCGATTCGGAGAAGGAGTCCGTCGACCAGGGCGCGACCTTGTCGAGGTCCAGATGAGCGACGACCGTCGCCTTGACGCCGCCGTGGCAGGCGAGCTTCGAGCGAATCGTCGCCGCCGACATCTCGTCGCCGATGAACAGGCAGCGCTCGGCGGGAGCGATCGCCAGCGCGAGGATGCGCGCAAGCGAGCGGAAGAGGATCAGCAGCACCGACAGCGCCAGCCACAGCACGAGCGCGGACTGGCGGCCGAGACTGCCGTGCACGAGCATGCCACCAGCGATCCACGCGAGCAGCATGCAGAACGTGGCGAGCTGGAACAGCTTCGGCGCCTCGTCCAGCGTGGTCTTGCGCAGCAGCGTCTCGTCGCGGTCATACAGCCCGGTGAGCTTCGCGCCGACGAGCAGGATCGGGATCTCGACGAGGCTCCACCAGGTCAGCTGGAGCGCCTTGTGCGAGATCGCCAACGTGATCACGAACGCGCCGACCAGCGCGAGCACATCGGCAACCGCGAGCGAGCGGCGGAACAGCGCGTCGCGCGCCATCGACGCTGCAGGGCCGCGCACCTCCGGAATGCCCGGCGCGAGCACACGGCGCCGCGCGCCCAGCCCGAGGAACCCTCGGGAGACCAGCGCGGTGGGCGCCCAGGGCGCACCCGCTTCCGTCCTACTCCCCGTCTCCACTCCCATCGCTACTCCCCGCCTCCGTGCTCGCCTGTACTTCCCCTCGAATCGTCGCGGGGGCGGCCCCGAACAGTTGTCGAGATTCCGTGACCGCGACTAAGGCTGGCCATCATAAACACCAGGCATTCCTAAAGCAAGGCCGCTTATGTCAGCCTTTCTGCGGCTTAGGAGAGGCGTTTCGCGGCCTGTACGGCGCGCTTTTCGGGTTGGGCCCACTTGACTACTCGAGATCGGGCCGGGGCGTCACGTCCGTCGGCCGCTGCCCCGGCGGCAGCACTGTCACCGGTTGCCACGGCTTACGTGTCAATACCCATCCCGCGCCTGCCGCAAGCAGAATCGCGCACAGCGTCCAGCCGAGCGCTTCCGTTCCCAGCCCGATGTACTTCAGACCCGACGCGGCGATCACGAACGTGATTACCGGCCGCACGTAACGGTCCGGGGCGCTCGAGGAGAACATCGAGCCGATCACCACCGCCGGCACGCTGCCGATGATCAGCGAGATCGTCACGTCGAGTTCGACATGGCCGAAGATCAGCTGGCCGAGCGCGGCGGCCAGCGTGAGCGGCACGGCCTGGGTGAGATCGGTGCCGACGAGCTGGTTCGCGCCGAGCGTCGGGTACATGAACAGCAGCAGGATGATCATCAGCGAGCCGGAGCCGACCGACGTGAGCCCGACGACGACGCCGCCGATCATCCCGATCACGACCGTCGGCAGCGGTCGAGCCACGACCTCGTGGACGACGCCCAGGCGGCGCTCGCCGCTGCGGCGATCGAGCACGTAGCGCAGCACCATCGCGCCGGCCCCGATCAGCAGCGCGGCGCCGAGCACGCGCTCGATGTTCGCCGTCGCCGACTTGGCGTTGCCGAGCTCTTTGAGCAGGTACGCGCCGAGGAAGGCCATCGGCACCGAGCCGGCGACCATCCACTTGACGAGGCCGAGGTTGACGGTCCCTTTCCTGAGGTGCACCGCCGCGCCGAACGGCCGCATCAGCACAGCCGCCACCAGATCGCTGGAGATCGCAGCCGCCGGCTTGACGTTGAACAGCAGGATCAGCATCGGCGTCATCAGCGCGCCGCCGCCCGCGCCGGTCATGCCGACCAGGAATCCGATGATCGCGCTCCCCAGCACGATGAATGGGTCGATGTGCATTCTCTCCCTCTCTACCGCGGGTCCGACTCCCACCCTGGCGAGCGCGGCACGATGCGCATGCCGCCCGCAACCTCGGCGGCGGCCTTCCCTCGCGGCGGCGGATGATAGAGGCTCGTTCTCGGAGCGTCCGGCGATTGCATAGTCTTTGCCGCGGGCCTAGGCCGGCGCCCGCCGCCCGTTTGGCCTTCGACGACGATGAGGACGTGCCCACGGTCGCGTCTGGAGGTTGATGGCAAATCTGGCGCGGATCCTGCGGAGCAGCGACAACGAGTTCTTCGACCTGTTCGACGAGGCGGGGCGAAACATCGCGCGCGCCGGCGATCTGATCGAGAAGCTCCTCGCGGGGTACCCGGAGTCGGCAGGGATGGCCGCCGAGATTCGTGACTGTGAGCATGAGGGCGATCGGATCACACACGACCTGATCCAGAGGCTCAACCAGACGTTCGTCACGCCGATCGAGCGGGAGGACATCCTCCAGCTGGCCTCGGCGCTGGACGACATCGTCGACTACATCGACGAGGTCGCTGACTACCTCGGGCTCTACAAGGTCGAAGCCCCGATGGAGCAGGCGCAGGCGCTGGCCAGAATCCTGCGCGGCGCCACAGCTGAGATCGCCAAGGCCGTCCCGCTGATACGAGGGTTCCATGACATAAGAGACCAGACGGTAGAGGCCCACCGTCTCGAGAACGAGGGCGACCGCGTGGTCCGTGAAGCGGTTGCTGCGTTGTTCGAGGGAGCAACCGATCCGATGGTGGTCATTCGCTGGAAAGACATCTATGAGCGGCTCGAGAACGCCATCGACGCGACCGAGCGCGCCGCCTTCACCCTCGAGGGCATCGTCATCAAGAACGCGTGATGCAGGGCGACACGATTCTTGTAGTCGTGATCGCGACGGCGATCGCCTTCGACTTCACAAACGGCTTCCACGACACGGCAAACGTCGTTGCGACGACGATCTCGACGAGGGCGCTGCCACCCCGCCTCGCAGTGGCATTGGCGTCACTGCTGAACTTCGTCGGAGCTTTCATCTCGCTCAAGGTCGCCGCCACGGTCGGGAAGGGCTTCGTGGAGACTTCACAGGTCACCACGACGATCGTGTTCGCGGGGCTGATCGGCGCGATCACCTGGAACCTCGTCACCTGGTATTTCGGCCTGCCGTCCAGTTCATCGCACGCGCTCATCGGCGGTTTGGTCGGCTCGATGCTCGTGGCCCACGGATGGAGCGCGGTCGACGGAAACGGCCTGCTCGGCAAGCTCGTGGTCCCGGCCATAATCGCTCCCGTTGTCGCGTTCCTCGCGGCCGCGACCGCGATCACGATCGCTTATCGGATCGTCGGGAGGCTGCGGCCCGGGCCGGTGACGCGGTCATTCAGGCTTGGCCAAGTGGTCTCGGGAGGGCTGCTCGCGCTCTCACACGGCACGAACGACGCTCAGAAGACGATGGGTGTGATGACGCTTGCGTTGGTCGCGCACGGCGACCTCAGCGCGCGCAGCTTTCACGTCCCGGCGTGGGTCGTGTTCAGCGCCGCCTCGGCGATCGCGCTCGGCACCTTCAGCGGTGGGTGGCGGATCATCAAGACGATGGGGACCCGCATCATCCGGATGGACCCGGCACAGGGCTTCGCCGCGCAAGGAGCTGGCGCGGCTGTGATTCTCGCGGCCTCGGGCGCGGGGTACCCCCTGTCCACCACGCACGTGATCTCGGGCGGCATCATGGGCGCGGGTGCGGCGAAGCGTCTGTCGGCGGTCCGTTGGGGCGTAGCCGGCAACATCGCCATCGCCTGGGTGCTCACGCTCCCGGCCGCGGCAGGCGTCGGCGCAGTCGCATACCTCGTCTCGCGTGTGTTCGGCAACGGCGCGCTCGGTCCCCTTTTGATCTCGGTGAGCCTGCTGACCCTGCTCGCCGGATTGTTCGGCCGGCGGCTGCGAGCCAGCCGCTCGCCCGCGCACGGCCTCGCGTCCGCGTGATGGCCGGCGCGGTCGTCGAAGTCGGCAAGCTCCTGACCGTGGTCCTCGACGCGCTCGGCGCCAGCGTCGCGGTCGCGGTTCTGTTCTCGCTCGCGGTGCTCGGCATCGCACGAGCGTCCGACGAGGCCGAGCGGGACGCGCGCGCAGTGCTTGGATACGGCGCTCTTGCCGCCGTGTGCCTCCTCGCCTGCTTGGCCGCAGGCGTATACGGCGTGGTCCTCCTGTCGAGCAAGTAGGACGCCGCGCGGTGTCGGGCCGGGCTGCGAGAAGGACGACCGCGCGCCTGTTCACCGGATGTTCACACCGCTGTGGTGCCACCGGGACACACTTCCTCACAGCCCCCCCCAGGGTCGGCGCGGTGCCAGCCGGGCCACCCACCTCGGAACGCGATCAGCCAGGAGATTCTGTGATCAGAAGCAAATGCGGCGCATTCGCAGCCTGTGGCCTGCTCGGCTTGGGACTCACGGCGTGCGGCAGCTCCAAATCGTCGGGTACGCAGTCGACCTCGAGCGCGGCCCCGACCCCGTCGAGCGCGGCAAAGAAGACCGCGACCGCGCCGCCCAGCGGCAGCGGCACGATCTCGGGAGCCGGCTCGACCTTCGCCGCACCCGTATATGAACAGTGGGCCTCCGAACAGTCCGGTCTGACCGTCAACTACCAGTCAGTCGGTTCCGGCGCCGGCGTCACGGCGGTCGCGAGCAAAGTCGTCGACTTCGGCGCCAGCGACCCGCCGCTGAAGGCCGAAGAAGAACAGGCGATCGCCAAGAACGGCAGCCCGCCTGTGCAGATCCCGATGTTCCTCGGCGCGATCACCGTCTCCTACAACCTGCCCGGCGTAGCCGGCGGCATGAAGCTGGACGGCAAGACCCTCGGCGACATCTTCACCGGCAAGCTCAAGACCTGGAACGACCCCGAGATCAAGGCGTTGAACACAGCAACGAATCTCCCCGGCACGCCGATCACGGTGATCCACCGCTCGGACTCCTCGGGCACGACCGCCGGCTTCACCGGCTTCCTCGCCGCCGTCGATCCCGAATTCAAGAGCAAGGTGGGCGAAGGCAAGGAAGTTCCGTGGCCGACCGGTACGGGCGCCAAGGGCAACGCCGGCGTGGCCGGTGCGGTGAAGCAGACGCAGGGCGCCGTCGGCTATGTCGAGCAGGCGTATGCGCTGCAGAACAAATTCACCTACGCGTCGATCAAGAACAAAGCCGGCAAATTCGTGCTGCCGACACTGCAGTCGACGACAGCGGCTGCGGAAGGCCTCACGGTGCCGCCGAACCTGGGCATCAAGATCAAGAACCCGTCCGCGCCCGGCGCCTACCCGATCACCTCGCAGACGTTCATCGTCGTCAGCAAGGACCTCTGCAAGGCCGGTGCGCCCGGCGGCGAAGAAGCAGCGAAAAGCGTCGCGAAGTTCATCGCCTACGGCCTCGAAAACGGCCAGAAGATCCTCTCGCAAGCCGACTACGCGGCGCTTCCCGCCTCGATCGCGGCCAGGTCGAAGGCGGCGGTGGCCTCGCTCGAATGTAACGGCGCGCCGCTCAAGGCCTGAGCGAATGACCGCCCTCCGAGCAATCCGGCGGATCGGCTAGAAGACCCACCGTGGAGGCAGCTTCGGTAACCGGCGGCGGCCGCACCGTTCTGGTGCGGTCGCCGCTGACGCGTCTGCCCGATCGCGCTCTGCGCTGGACCCTGACGGTCCTCGCGGCGCTGATCCTGGCGCTGATCGTGTACTTCTTCGTGCGCCTCGTCGGTCAGGCGAAACCGGCGCTCTCCCACCAGGGCGTGCTCGGCTTCGCCTTCGAAGACAGCTGGAACCCGAGCGCCGGGCGCTTCGGCGCGCTGCCGCTCGTCGTCGGCACGCTGATCACCTCGTTCCTGGCGCTCGTGATCGGCGTGCCTGTCGCCGTCGCGGCGGCGATCTACACGACCGAGCTGTGCCCGCGGCGGCTGCGCACGCCGCTGACCGTGCTCGTCGAGCTGCTCGCGGCGGTGCCGTCGGTCGTCTACGGCCTGTGGGGGATCTTCTTCCTCGCGCCGAAACTGCGCGGCGCCGAGCAGTGGCTGGCCGACCGCCTCTCCTTCGTCCCCTTCGTCGGCGGCGGGCTCGTCACGATCCCCAACTGTTTCATCACCGGCCTCGTGCTCGCGATCATGATCCTGCCGATCGTCAGCGCGATCAGCAGGGAGGTGATGAGCACCGTGCCATCCGACCACAGGGAGGCGGCGCTCGGGCTGGGCGCTACCCGCTGGGAGATGATCCGCATCGCAGTGCTCCCCTACTGCCGCTCCGGGATCGTCGGCGGGGCGATGCTCGGCCTCGGCCGTGCGATCGGCGAGACGATCGCCGTCACGATCCTGATCGGAGATTCACCGAAAATGGTCGAACACCTCTTCGGCCAGAGCTACAGTCTCGCCGCCGTGATCGCCAACGAGTTCGGCGAGGCGACCGGCATCCACCGCTCTGCGCTGTTCGCCGCGGGCCTGCTGCTGTTCGTGTTGACGCTGCTCGTCAACGGCCTCGCCCGCTGGTTCGTGGTGCGCGCCGCGCGCATCGATGCGCCGCCCCGGCCGGAGGACCACGCCCGCAGCGGCCCTGCGGTACTCGCCGCCGACACCATCGCAGGCGCATGAGCGGGCCGGTCGGAAGCGCGTCTCCCTCTGAGCTGCTGTCGCGCTTCTCGATAAGCCCGTCACGCCGCCGGCGCGACCGCCTGGCCCGCGGCACGATCGGCGCTGGGACCGTGCTGGCGCTGATCCCTCTCGTGCTGATCGTCTACTACCTGCTGGAGAAGGGCCTCGGCGCCTGGAGCACGGACTTCTTCACGACCGACCCCACCGGCAGCACGTTCTTCAAAAGCTCGAGCATAGGCGGCATCAAGAGCGCGGTCCTCGGCACGATCGAGATGGTCGCGCTCGCCTCGGCGATCGCCGTGCCGATCGGGATCGGCGTGGCCCTGTGGCTCGTCGAGTACGGCCGCGACAGCGCCTTCGCCAAGACGGTTCGATTTTTCGTCGACGTGCTCACCGGCGTCCCGTCGATCCTGTTCGGGCTGTTCATCTACATCGTGCTCGTTATCGGCACGCACAGCTCCTACGCCGGTTACAAGGGCTCGATCGCGCTGTCGCTGCTGATGCTGCCGGTCGTGATCCGCTCCGCCGAGGTGATCCTCCTGCTCGTCCCGGGCGGGCTGCGCGAATCGGCGCTGGCGCTGGGCGCTCCGCGTTGGAAGATGATCGCGCGCGTCGTGCTGCCGACGGCGCTGCCGGGAATGGTCACCGGCGTGCTGCTCGCTGTCGCGCGCGCGGCCGGCGAGACCGCGCCGCTGCTGTTCACCGCCGCCTCGACCCACGGGACGTCCTTCAACCTCGGCGGCTTTATGAACTCGCTGCCGGTCCAGATCTACAACGACGTCACCTCGCCGACCGCGGCCGTGGTAAACCGTGCCTGGGGTGCGGCCCTCACCCTGGTGACCCTGATCCTCGCGCTCAACGTGATCGCGCGGCTGATCGCCAGGCGGAGCCGCCTCACATGAGCAGCCAGCCCAGAAGCCAGGTGACCGACATCAACCCCGACAGCCCCCCGCCGGCGCAGAGCGCACACGAGGCCTCACCCGCGGACTCCGATCCGGCCCGGGCTGCGCAAGGCGCCCGTGGCGCGTCGCTGGCGGGACCGGCGCGCATCGTTCCCGGGCGCGCACAGGCCGCCCCCGCCGGGCTGCCCGCCAAGCAGGGACTCGGCGTTACGCTCGAGCAGCTGCGTGCCTTCTATGGCGAGACCGAACAGCTCCGGGGCATCGACCTGCAGTTCGCCGCCAACCGGGTCACGGCGATCATCGGCCCGTCGGGCTGCGGCAAGTCGACGATGATCCGCTGCATCAACCGCATGCACGAGGAGATCCCCGGCGCGCATGCCGAGGGCCGTGTGCTGCTCGACGATACCGACGTGTACGACCCCGCGGTAGACGTCGTCGCTGTGCGCCGCGCGATCGGCATGGTCTTCCAGAAGCCCAACCCGTTCCCGACGATGTCGATCTTCGAGAACGTCGCGGCGGGGCTGAGACTGACATCGCGGCGCGGCGTGGACCTGCGCGCGAAGGTCGAGCAGGCGCTGCGCAGCGCCGGTCTGTGGGACGAGGTCGCAGATCGTCTCTCCGAGCCGGGCGTCGGGTTGTCCGGTGGCCAGCAGCAGCGGCTCTGCATTGCTCGCTCGCTCGCCGTCGATCCAGAGGTGATCCTGATGGACGAGCCTTGCTCCGCGCTCGACCCGATCGCCACGCTGCGCATCGAGGAACTGATCGAGGAGCTCAAGCGGCGCGTGACGATCGTGATCGTCACGCACAACATGCAGCAGGCAGCGCGCGTCGCCGATCGCACCGCGTTCATGCTCGCCGGCGAACTCATCGAGGTCGGCGACACGCAGGAGATCTTCACCAAACCGCGCGACCCCCGGACCGAAGAATATGTCACCGGCAAGTTCGGCTGAGGGCGACGGCGGCGCCGAGCGGATCGCCGCCGCGCCCGCCCCGGAAGTTCCCGGCGAAGGGGGCGGGCGCGCCCACTTCCAGGACCAGCTGCGTGACCTGGAGCAGCACGCGCTCACCGGTCTCGACCTGGTCGTCGAGCAGCTCGACCGCGTCCTGGAAGCGCTGACCCAGCAGGACGTCGAGCTGGCGCAGATGGTGATCGCCGACGACGACCGTGTGGACGGGCGCTACCTGGAAGTGCACCAGGGCATCCTTTCGCTGCTCGCGCTGCAGGCACCCGTCGCGGGCGATCTGCGCCTGGTCGCGGCGCTGCTTCACACGATCAAGCACATCGAGCGCATGGGCGACCAGTGCGTGAACATCGCCAAGATGATCCCGCTGTCCGGCAACGAGCCGCCTGTGCAGAGCGAAGTGGTCGAGGCGCTCGCGAAGATGGGCGCGTTCGCGCGCTCGGAGGTCATCCAGGCGAAGGCCGCCTTCGCGGGCCGCGACGTCGGCCTCGCCGAGGACCTGGTCCGTCAGGACCGCGAAATCAACCGGCTCAACCGCGACATCTTCAAGCTCGCGATCGAAATCGGCGACGACCCGGACACCCGCGAGTGGGCGATGCACATGACGCTCGTCGCACGCGCGCTGGAGCGGATCGGCGACAACGCCGTGGACATCGGCGAGCAGGTCGCGTTCGTGGTGACCGGTCTGTTCCGGGAGTTCTCTGACTCCTCACGCCCGCTCGACCCCTCCCAGTAGCCGGATCGCCTTCTCGACCTGCGCTGTGAGGAACAGTAGGCTTCGCCGATGTTGGCGCCGGACCGTCCCAACATCCTCTACCTGCACTCCCATGACACCGGCCGCTTCGTGCAGCCCTACGGGCACCCGGTCCCGACGCCCAACATCCAGCACCTCGCCGATCAGGGCGTCCTGTTCCGGAATGCGTTCTGCGCCACGCCGACGTGCTCGACCTCGCGCGCATGCCTGCTCACCGGGCAGTACGGCCACAACAACGGCATGCTGGGGCTCGCCCACCGCGGCTGGTCGCTGAACGACTACCGCCAGCACATCGTCCACACGCTGCGGGAGGCGGGCTACCACTCCGTGCTGATCGGCGAGCAGCACATCGCCAAGCGGCCGGAGATCATCGGCTTCGACCGGGTCATGAAGATCGAGACGACGCATGTCGAGAGCGTCGCGCCGGTCGCGCGGCAGACCCTGTCCGAGCCGCTGCCGCAGCCGTTCTTCCTCTCGGTCGGGTTCTTCGAGACCCACCGCAACTGGCTCGAGCCGCCGTCGCTGCGCGACGCGCTGTACTCGCTGCCGCCCGCGAACCTGCCCGACACATCGGAGACGCGCCACGACATGGCTGCGTACCGGGCGAGCGCGCGCTCGCTCGACCAGGGCGTCGGCTCGGTGCTCGAGGCGCTCGACGCTCAGGGGCTGACCGAGAACACGCTGATCTTCCTCACGACCGACCACGGGCTCGCGTTCCCGGGCGCGAAGGCGACGCTGTACGACCGCGGGCTCGGGGTGATGCTGATCATGCGCGGTCCCGGCGGATTCGCCGGCGGTCGGGTCCACGACGGCCTCGTCTCCCACCTCGACGTCTACCCCACCCTCTGCGAGCTCGCCGGCGTCGAGAAGCCCGACTTCCTGCAGGGGCATTCGCTGCTGCCGCTGATCCAGGGCCAGGTGAGCTCGCTGCGCGAGGAGCTGTTCGCGGAGATGACCTGGCATGCCGCCTACGAGCCCCAGCGCGCTGTCCGCACGGAGCGCTGGAAGTACATCCGCCGCTTCGGCGACCGCGAGGCGCCGGTTCTCGTGAACTGCGACGACTCACCCAGCAAGGAGCTGCTGCTGCGCTACGGCTGGGGTGAGCGCAAGGTGCCGTTCGAGCAGCTCTACGACCTCGTGTTCGACCCCAACGAGGCCTCGAACCTTGTCGGTGACGCACAGTGCGCGGAGGTGCTGGATGAGCTGCGGAGCAGCCTGCAGGGCTGGATGGAGGCGACCGGCGACCCGCTGCTGGAGGGCGACCCGCAGCCACCGCCCGGCGCCGAACTGAACGACCCCGACCAGCTCTCGGCGAGCGAACCGGTGACCGTGGTGGCGTGAATGAGCGCGCCCGCCCCGGAACGCTGCTACCTCGTCTGCGCGACGCCGCGCAGCGGCAGCACGCTGCTGTGCGAGACGCTCGAGCAGACCGGGGTCGCCGGGCGCCCGCGCGAGTACTTCGAGGCGCTCAAGGAGACGGGCGTCCCGCGCCGGCCGCGCGAGTACTTCTGGGGGCTGCGCAGCCCCGAAGTGCTTCGCCTGCTGCCGCCCGACGCGCATCTCGACAGCGAGTCCGAACGCGCCCGCACCTGGAGCCGCGAGGACTACGGCGCGCATCTCGACGCGGTGCTGCGCGAGGGCACGACGCCGAATGGCGTGTTCGCGGCGAAGATGATGTGGGGCTACTTCCCGGACTTCCTCGAGCTCGCGCGCGGCATCCCGCGCTTCGGCGGCATGGGCGACGGCTCGCTGCTGAATGCCGCCTTCCCCGGCGTGCGCTACGTGTTCGTCTCGCGCAACGACAAGGTGCGCCAAGCGGTCTCGCTGTGGCGGGCGCTGCAGACATGGGTCTGGCGCAAGGGTGAGGAGCCCCCGCGCGATGCGCCGGCGCCGGAGCGCCGCGCCGTCTACTCGTTCGACGCGATCGACCATCTGCTCGACCAGCTGCGCCGCCACGAGGACGCCTGGCGCGGCTTCTTCTTCCGCATCGGCCAGCGGCCGCTGTCGGTGCTCTACGAGGACATCGCCGGCGACCTCCCTGCGACCGTTGCGCGCGTGCTCGAGTGGCTCGGCGTCGAGCTGCCCGGACAGCCCGCGCCCAGCCCCGGCGCGATGAGCCGCCAGGCCGATGAGCTGTCCGACAGCTGGGTGCAGAACTACCTGGAAGACGTCTCACGGCGCTGAACGGCGGGCGGCCCCGCCTGCTGCCGGCGCCGTGCGCAAATAGCGGATCCGGCCTGTGAAAATCCTGTTACGCGGCCTCCCGCCGGCGTCTCGGCCGCCTCGCGATCGCTTACACTGGGCTCGATGACGGCAAGCGTTCGCGCCGCTGAGGGAGTCCAGGAGCCCACCGCCCAGCCCGCACCGCCCGTCCCGGACGGACCCGCCGCACAGGAATCGCTGCGAATCGCGGTGCTCGATCGCGACAGCGGCTTCATCCAGGTTCTCAGCAAGCGCCTCGATCGGCTCGGCTGGGAGCACCGCGTGCTCGCCAGCCCCGTCCCCGCCGACCAGGTCGTCTCGATGCGGCTGTCCGCGATGGTCGTCGACCTGGCGGTGCTCGGCCCACAGGCGTGGACGTGGCTCGAGCGGCTGTGCGAGGCGTTGCCGGAGCTCGGCATCGTCGTGTGCACGGGCCCCTCGACGGTCGCGCAGCGCGTGCGCGGCCTGCGGCTGGGCGCCGACGACTGGATCACCAAGCCATGCCACCCCGAGGAGGTGATCGCACGCGTACAGAGCGTCGTGCGCCGCGGCCGCCGCCGCAGCAGCGATCGCGCCGAGGCGGCGCCGGTCCAGGCGGGCGAGGTGGAGATCCGCTCCGATCTGTTCCAGGCGTTCGTATGCGAGCGGTCGGTCGACCTGACGCGGCGCGAGTTCGAGCTGATCGATCTGCTCGCCGCGGCCGAGGGCCGCGTGCTCGAACGCGAGGAGATCTACCTGCGGCTGTGGGGTTACACGATGGTGCACGGCGACCGCTCGGTCGACGTGTTCGTGCGCAAGCTCCGGCAGAAGCTCGAGAAGGCCTCGCCGAACTGGCGCTACATCCACACGCACTTCGGCATCGGCTACCGCTTTGCGGCCGAATCGCTCGAGATCGTCGACCCGAGCGAGGTGCCCTCGTCAGTCCCGGCCGAGTGGGCCGGAAGCGACGGGGTCCTCCGCGATCAGCGAGAGCTCGCGGGGCTGCATGAGGACCGCGAGCTGTCCACCGGCGCCGGCTAGGCGCACCACCGCGAGACCACCCTTCTTCAGGTCGATGCGGGCGCCGGTCAGGTCGCCCACGATGCGCGAGAGGTCAGGTTCGTGCCCCACGAGCAGCACGCGCGCGTCGGCCGGGAAGCCGCCGATCAGCTCCAGCGCCTGGCGCGTGTCGAAGTCGGACGCCAGCGGCTCGTACACCGCGAGCTTCGCCCGTTCCTCCTCGGGCCAGGCCTCGGCCGCGATCTCGGCGGTCTGGCACGCACGCGCCTTCGGGCTGTACAGCACCGCCTCGAAGCCGAGCCCGATGCGCGCGAGCGCCGCTCCCGCCGCCCGCGCCTGCCGCTCGCCGCGCTCGGTCAAGCGCCGTGCCGAGTCCTCGCGGCTTCCGTGCGGCTCAGCCTCCGCGTGCCGAAGTAGCCAGAGCTGACGAGCCATGAGTGCGCGTTTCAGCCTACCGGACCGAACGTTGTAGCTTGAGGAGAAGATGGAGAGCGCCACCGAGCAAGAACTGAGGGCGGCGGCCACTCACCCGGCCGTCGCGGGCGAGGCAGAGGAGCGCCACGACCCGTCGCTGTACCTCAACCGCGAGCTCTCCTGGCTGGACTTCAACGACCGGGTGCTGCAGCTCGCCGAGGACCCGCGCGTGCCGCTGCTGGAGCGCGTCAAGTTCTGCGCGATCTACACGACGAACCTCGACGAGTACTACATGGTGCGCGTCGCGGGCATACGCGACCAGATCGACGCCGGCGTGGAGACGCCGAGCCAGGACGGCCACACGCCGTCCGAGACGATCGCGCTGATCCGCGAGCAGGTGCTCGAGCAGAGCGCGCGGCTGACCGACTGCTTCGAACGCCGGCTGCGCCCGGCGCTGGCCGACCACGACATCCGCATCGTCGCCGTGGCGGAGCTCGACGAAGAGCACCGGGAGGAGATCGCGCGCCACTTCCAGAAGGCGATCTTCCCGGCCCTGACGCCGCTGGCGGTCGCTCCCGGCCGGCCGTTCCCGTACATCTCGAACCTGTCGCTGAGCCTCGCGGTGCTCGTGCGCGACCCCGTCACCGACCAGACCGTGTTCGCGCGCGTGAAGGTGCCGACGGAGATCCTGCCGCGCTTCATCGCGCTGCGCCAGGAATCGAGCGGCGACCCGCTGCTGCTCGTGCCGCTGGAGGACGTGATCGCCCAGCACCTCGACGCGCTGTTCCCGGGCATGGAGATAGCCGACTGCGACGTGTTCCGCGTCAGCCGCGACGCCGATCTCGAGGTCTCCGACGATGCCGCGGACCTGTTGCAGGCGGTCGAGGACGAGCTGCGGCGGCGGCGCTTCGGCGAGATCGTGCGCGTCGAGGTCGGCGCACAGATCTCCGAGCGGCTGCGCTCGGCGCTGACGGGCCTGCTCGGGGTCGAGGACGAGGAGGTCTACGAAGTCG
>DASWSH010000102.1:0-5149 GCA_036402735.1 Solirubrobacteraceae bacterium
AGCTCCAGGGCGTTCAGCGCGGTTCGCGCGTCGCCTTCGCTGCGCGCGCCGAGGAACTCGATCGCCCGCTCCTGAACCGGCGGCGCGTCCGGCGCGGCGCGGCGCACGATCTCCTGCACCTCCTCGCCGCTCAGCTGCTCCAGCGCGTACACGCGTGTGCGGGACAGCAGCGCGCCGTTCACCTCGAAGGCGGGATTCTCCGTGGTCGCGCCGATCAGCGTGATCACCCCCTCCTCGACCGCCGGCAGCAGCGCGTCCTGCTGAGCCTTGTTGAAGCGATGAATCTCGTCGAGGAACAGGATCGTCGGCTGCGCGCCTGCGGTCGCACGCCGGTGCGATGCGCGCTCGATCACCGCGCGCACCTCCGCACGTCCCGCCTCGACCGCGCTCAGCTCCTCGAACACCGCCTGCGAGGCGGCCGCCACGATGCGCGCCAACGTCGTCTTGCCCGAGCCCGGCGGCCCGTACAGCACCATCGAGTGCGGGCGGCCCTGTTCGATCGCAGTGCGCAGCGAGGAGCCCGGCTGCAGGAGCTGCTGCTGGCCGACGAAACCGTCCAGCGACGACGGGCGTGCGCGTGCCGCCAGCGGCCGGAGCGCATCGCCCTTTGAGCCCGCGCCGGCGCCCGCAGCGGCGGGCTGCTCGGCTGAATCTCCATCGAACAGGGTATCCATCCGTATGAGTATTCCGCGCGGCGTTTTCGACCCGTGGCCAAAGCCCCGGGAGGTGCCTCACGCGGAAGCGTCGAACCTGTAGATTCGGTGTCTGACGTTGCCAAAATATTCACATAAGCAAGAGGAGCCGCGGCCCGGATGAGCATCGGCGGGACGGAGGCGCTCGAGGCCTCCGAGAGCGGTGGCGCGCTCCAGTTCCTCGACTTCGGCGGGGAGATCGCGGCCCGATCCCCCTCGCAGCTGTTCTGGCGACGGCTGCGCAGGGACCGCGTGGCGATAGCGTCCGCCGGCTTCATCGTGTTCCTGATCGTGCTCGCGATCGCCGCACCGCTCGTCATAAAAATCCTCGGCCTGCCCGGCCCCAACGTCCAGAACCTCAACCTCACCGACGAATTCGGTTCGCCGCTCGGCCCGACCGGCAGCCATCCGTTCGGCGTCGATCAGCTCGGCCAGGACGTGATGTCGCGCGTCATCTACGGCACGCGCGTGTCACTCGAGGTGGGGATAATCGGCACCGCCATCTCGACGCTGATCGGCGTCGTGGTCGGCCTGCTGGCGGGCTTCTATCGCGGCTGGGTCGACACGGTGCTCTCGCGGGCGGTGGACGTGGTGCTGTCGATCCCGCTGTTGCTGCTCGGCATCGGCATCGGTGCCGCCTGCGGCGTGCGCGGTTGCCTGAGCGGCGCGATCCAGCCCGGCTTGGGCGTGATCATCTTCCTGATCGCCTTCGCGACGTGGCCGTACATGATGCGGATCGTGCGCGGGCTCGTGCTGTCGCTGCGCGAGCGCGAGTTCATCGATGCCTCACGCGCACTCGGCGCCTCGGACCTGCGCATCATGTTCCGCGAGATCCTGCCCAACCTGACCGCGCCGATCATCGTGTTCGCAAGCCTGCAGATACCGACGAACATCCTGATCGAGGCGGCGCTGTCCTTCCTCGGCGTCGGCATCCGGCCGCCGACCGCCAGCTGGGGCCAGATGATCGCCTCGGCCACACCGATCTTCGCCACCGCTTGGTGGTACATGGTCTTCCCCGGCGCAGCGCTGCTGCTGACGGTGCTGGCCTTCAATCTGCTGGGCGACGGGTTGCGGGACGCCCTGAACCCCAGGAGCGCCCGGTGAGGGCGTCGATGACAAACACAGGAGGCGACTAGATGAGGTCGATCAGAACGGCCGCGGCAATCGCGGTCGTAGCCGCGCTCGCGCTGGTGCTGGCGGCGTGCGGCTCGAGCAAATCGAGCAGCAGCTCGAGCGGGGGATCAGGAGGTTCCAACACGGTGAGCTCAAGCGGGTACCAGAGCCCCACCACCCAATCGCTCGAAGGTAAAAAGGGCGGCACGCTCGAAGTGCTCGACGAAACCGATTTCGAACACCTCGACCCAGGGATCGCCTACTACTCGCTCGACTACGAGGTCGTGTTCGCAACGCAGCGCCCGCTCTACTCGAACAAGCCGAACACCGCCTCCGAAGCGAGCCCCGACATGGCGTCGGGTCCCCCGGAAGTGTCCTCGGACGCGAAGACCGTGACCGTGCACATGCGCGAAGGCATCAAGTTCAGCCCGCCCGTCAACCGTGAAGTTACCTCGGCGGACGTCGCCTACGCCTTCCAGCGTGCGGCCAACCCGAACGTCGCAAACCCGTATCTGCAGCCCTACTTCAAGGCTGTGGAAGGTGTGCCGACCGCCACCGGCGGACCGATCAAGGGCATCGCGACGCCCGACAAGCACACGATCGTCTTTCATCTGACCGAACCGAAAGGCTCGTTCGTGGCGAACGCGCTCGTGATGCCGATCTCGGCGGCAGTGCCGAAGGAATACGCCGAAAAGTTCGACAAGCACAAGCCGTCGGACTACGGCAACAACCAGGTCGCAACGGGCCCGTACATGTTCAAGAACGACAGCTCCGGCAAGGTGCTGGGCGTCGGCTACTTCCCGGGCAAGAGCGCGACGCTCGTGCGCAACCCCAACTGGAGTGCCTCGTCTGACATCCGGCCCGCCTACCTCGACGAAATCAAGATCAAGATCGGCGGCACCAACTCGGTGATCGGCCGGCAGGTGCTCGAAGGCAAGAACGTCGTAGAGAACGAACCGCCGGCGCAGAACGCCGTCCGGCTCGCGGCTGAAAAATACAAAGCCCAGATGGAGATATCGCCCGGCGCCGGCAGCCACTACATCACCCTCAACAACAGCCACGGCCCGTTCAAGAACGAAAACCTGCGCAAGGCCGTGTGGGCGGCGCTGAACAGGACCGCGATGGACAAGGCGCGCGGTGGCAAGCTCGTCACCGATGTGGCCACGCACGCTCTGTACCCGTCGAGCGACCCGAAGTGGAACGAAGTCACCGGCTTCAACGACGCCGGCGGCCTGGAAGGGCCGAAGTTCGACTTCAACGAACACCTCGAAGGCGACGCGGCGGTCGCCGCCAAGTACATGAAGCTCGCGGGCTACCCGAGTGGCAAGTACACCGGCGGTGAAACGATCACGGTCGTCGGCGCGAAGGGAAATCCGGCCGAACAGGACGCGGAAATCGTCAACAACACCCTCAAGCAGCTCGGCTTCACCACGAAGTTCACGCTGGTCGAAACGGCGACGATGTACGCGAAGTACTGCAACGTCCCGAAAGAAAACATCGACGTCTGCCCGAACGTGGGCTGGATCGCCGACTTCGCGGACCCGCAGACGATCCTCAACATCACGTTCAACGGCAAATACATCGTGCAGACCGGGAACGTGAACCAGGGCCAGGTCAACGACCCGGCGATCAACGAAGCAGCGACGAAGGCGGAAAACGTCTCGGGCGCATCGGCTCGAGCAGCGGCCTGGGCGGATGTCGACCGCAAAATCGCCGAAGGCGCGCACTTCGTTCCGTACGACTGGGACAAGCAGGCGAACATCGAGGGCAGCGGCGTGCACGGCGTCGGCGATCTGTGGGACGTCGGCGAGTGGGACTACAGCTGGACCTCGCTGAAGTAGGAGGCCGGCGAACGCGGATACGGATGATTGGAGCCTCGCCCGCCCTCACAGGCGACGCGGGGCTCCAACCGCCGCATCGGCTCATTTGGCGCGAGAGGATGCTGACGTGACCACGACCGAGCAAGCGAGATCCGCCGAATGAGCGGCTATGTGATCAGGCGCCTGCTGTGGGGCATCGCCCTGCTGATCATCGTGTGCGCGCTGACCTTCGTGCTGTTCAGGATCCTCCCGACCGGCAACCCCGCGGTGCTGCGCGCGGGCCGCGACCCGCAGCCGCACCTGATCAAGGAAATCGAACGCGTGCTGGGGCTCGACAAGTCCCTGCCGGTGCAGTTCTGGGACTACATCAAGAACATCTTCCTTCACTTCAACTTCGGCTACAGCTACTACAACCAGGAGTCCGTTGTCAGCCTGGTCCGCGAACGGCTTCCGGCCACGATCTCGCTGACGCTCGGCGCGGCCGTCATCTGGGTGATCGCGGGTCTCTCGATCGGCGTGATCTCGGCGCTGAAACCGCGCAGCATCTGGGACCGCGCCTCGATGGGCACCGCGCTGGTCCTGATCTCGGCGCCGGAATTCTGGCTGGGGCTGCTCGTGCTGCTGCTGTTCTCCAACGACATCGGAAAACTGCACCTGTTCCCCGGCGCCGGCAGCTACGTCGGCCTCACCGCCGACCCGTGGAAATGGTTCACCTCGCTGATCATGCCGTGGTGCGTGCTCGCCGCAGGCAGCGCTGCGGTGTTCGCGCGGCTGATGCGCGGCTCGATGATCGAGACGATGGGAGAGGACTACATCCGAACGGCGCGCGCCAAGGGTCTGCGAGAGCGGCGCGTGCTGCGCCAGGGCGTGCGCTCCTCGATCAACCCGATCGTGACGCTGCTCGCGCTCGAAATCGGCGTGCTGCTCGGTGGCGCCGTGCTTATCGAGTTCGTCTTCAACATCCCCGGTGTCGGCCTGCTCGCTTACCACTCGATCGTGCAGTCCGACTTCGAGGTGATCCAGGGAACCGTGCTGCTCGCAGCGATGTTCATCATCCTCGCGAACATCGCGGCCGACATCGGCTACGCCTACCTCGATCCGCGGGTGAGGTACTCATGACGACCGCGGGTGTCAGCGAAGCGAACGATGGCTGAGCCGCTGCTACGAGTCGAGGACCTGCGGGTCGAGTTCCCGTCCGAAGACGGCGTCGTGCACGCCGTCGACGGGATCACCTACCAGGTGCTCCCCGGCAAGACGCTGGGCATCGTGGGCGAGTCCGGCTCGGGTAAGACCGTCTCCTCTCTCACAACGCTCGGCCTGACGCGCCGGCAGGGCGCGCGCATCTCCGGCCGCATCATGTTCGGCGGTCGCGATCTCGTCACCGCGCCGGAATCGGAGCTGCGCGCGATCCGTGGCAACGAAATAGCGATGATCTTCCAGGACCCGCTGTCGGCGCTGCACCCGCTCTACAGCGTCGGCGCGCAGCTGATCGAGGCCGTGCGCACGCACCGTGACGTTTCCAAG
>DASWSH010000103.1:0-10200 GCA_036402735.1 Solirubrobacteraceae bacterium
GCGGTGTCCGGCGTGAGCACCTTGTGGCGCTGCTCGCCGCGGTCCTCGTGGTAGGCGCGCGTCAGCAGCACGCCTGCCAGCTCGCCGTGCGAGCCGGCCGAGGGCTGCAGCGAGACGTGCGGCAGGCCCGCGATCTCCGAGAGCGCCTGCTGCAGGTTCCACATCAGCTCCAGCGCGCCCTGCGAGCCGGATGCGTCCTGCAGCGGGTGCAGACGCGCGTGGCCCGGCAGCGCCGCCGCGCGCTCGTGCAGGCGCGGGTTGTGCTTCATCGTGCACGAGCCGAGCGGGTAGAAGCCCGAGTCGAGGTCGAAGTTGCGCTTCGACAGCCCCACGTAGTGACGCACGATCTCCGGCTCGGACACCTCCGGCAGCCGCGGCGGCTGCTGGCGGCGGAAACGCTCGGGCAGCAGCTCTGCGACGTCGATCGCGGGAACGTCCAGCTGCGGAGCGGTGAAGGCGCGTCGGCCGGGCGCGCCCTTCTCGAAGATCGTCCTCGCCACCTCACGCTGCAGCGGCGTGGGCCCGCCGGCGACGGTCGGCGGCGAGTGCTCGGCGCCCGGGTGCACCTCGATGCCGGGGTCGGCGTGCAAGCGATTGTCATCCACGTGCGCGCTCACGCCGGCACCTTCTCTCGCTGCGCGGCGCCTGCGGGTGCGGCGGCGATCGCCTCGCGCAGGACCTCCGCGAGCCTGTCGATGTCCGCCCGCGAGCGGCGCTCGGTGATCGCCACGAGCAGCCCGCCCCTGTCCTCGGCGCGCCCCGTCAGCGCCTCGATGTCCGCACCGGCGTTGACGCCGTGCTCGATGCAGTGCGCGCGCACCGCCGCGACGTCCGCGTCGACGCGCAGCGCCAGCTCGCGCACGACCGGCTGCCCGTGCATCGCCGTGACGGCCGGCAGCGCGGTCAGCGTCTCGCGCGCATAGTGCGTGCGCGCGAGCATCAGCTCGCCCAGCTCGACGATGCCGCGCCGGCCCAGCCAGGTCAGGTACACGACGCCCGCCAGCGCGTTCAGCGCCTGCGCCGTGCAGATGTTGGATGTCGCTTTCTCGCGCCGGATGTGCTGCTCGCGCGTCTGCAGCGTCAGCACGAAGCCGCGGCGGCCGTCCACGTCGTGTGTTTCTCCGGCGATGCGGCCGGGCATGCGCCGCAGGTATCGCTCGCGCGCCGCGAACAGCCCGAACGACGGGCCGCCGAAGTCGAGCCGGTTGCCCAGCGGCTGGCCCTCGCCGACCGCCACGTCCACGCCGCATTCGCCCGGCGAGCGCAGGATGCCGAGCGTCATCGGGTCGACCTGCGCGATCACCACCGGTCCGTCTGCGCCGTCCCCGCCGCTCCCGGCGCTCGTGCCGCCCGCGCCGCCTGCGCGATCGGCACCGGCCGCGCCGTTCGCGCTGCCCGCGGGGTCCCCGCCCGCCCGCCGATCGGCGTCCTTCGCGGCCTGCGCGAGCGCGGCACCATCCTCGATCGCGCCGTAGAAGTTCGGCTGCGCGAAGATCGCGGCGGAGGTGTCGGCGTCGACCGCTGCCGCCCATGCATCGACGTCGGTGACACCGTCGCGCAGCGGCACCTCGACCACCTCCATGTCGTAGCCGTGGGCGTATGTGCGCACCGTGGCGAGCGTGTGCGGGTGCAGGCCCGCGCTCGCGACGATGCGACGGCGGCCGTTGTGCAGCTTCGCGAGGTACGCCGCGGCCGCCACCGCGGAGGGACCCTCGTAGGTGGAGGCGTTCGACACGGGCAGGCCGGTCAGCTCGGAGATCGCGGTCTGGTACTCGAACATCACCTGCAGGCCGCCCTGCGATATCTCCGGCTGGTAGGGCGTGTACGGCGTCAGGAACTCCGAGCGCTCGGTCAGCATGTCGATCAGCGCGGGCACGTAGTGGTCGTACATTCCGGCGCCGAGGAAGCTCAGCTCGTCCTCGCTGGAGCGGTTGCGCGACGCCAGCGCGCGCAGATGCTCGTAGACCTCCTGCTCGGATGACCCCTGCGGCAGCTCGAGCTCCCGCCCCAGCCTCACGGCCTCGGGTATCTGGCGGTCGAACAGCTCCTGCAGCGAGCCGACGCCGATCGCGTCGAGCATCGCCTCGAGATCCTGCGGGGTGATGGCGGTGTAGCGGCTCAAGTACTGCTCAGCCTAGCCACGCCTTCAACCCGGCAGGGTCGAGCGGTACGCGTCCGCGTCCATCAGCGCGTCGCGCTCGGATGAGTCGGACAGCGCGATCTTCACCAGCCAGCCCTCGCCATACGGATCGTCGTTGACCAGCGCGGGGTTCTGAGCAAGCGCCTCGTTCACCTCGATGATCTCGCCGGACAGCGGCGCGACCACGTCGGAGACCGCCTTCACCGACTCCACCTCCGCGTACGGCTCGTCCTTGCTCAGCTTCGTGCCGAGAGCAGGCGGGTCGAAGAAGACCACCTCGCCGAGCGAGTCCTGGGCGTACCAGGTGATGCCCATCGTCGCCTGCGAGCCATCGGCGTCGATCCTCGCCCAGTCGTGCTCGGCGTGGTAGAGCAGATCCTCGGGGTAGCTGGCCTCAGCCATTTGCAGAGCCCTTTCTGTCGTCCTGTCTTTGCGTCCGCGGCGGCTGCGCCATCCTACGCGCGCTTTTCGACGAACGGCTTCTTCACCACGCTCGCCGGCCTGGTGCGACCGCGCACGTCGATCTCGATACGCGTGCCCACGTCGGCTCGCTGCGGCGGAAGGTACGCCAGGCCGATCCCCCGCTCCAGGCAGGGCGAGAGCGTGCCGCTCGTCACCTCGCCGCCACCGACGACCGCGTTGCCCTGGCGCGCGATGCCGGGGCCGTCGATCGTGAACGCGGCCAGCTTCTCCGCCGGGCCCGACGCGCGCACGGCCGCCACAGCCTCCGAGCCGATGAAGCCGGTGTCCTCCTTGCAGCACCACCCGAGACCGCCCTCGATCGGCCCTCGCTTCACCGACAGCTCGTTGCCATACAGGTGAAAGCACGCCTCCAGACGCAGCGTGTCACGCGCGCCGAGCCCCGCCGGCCGCGCGCCGCGGCGCAGAAACGCGTCCCACAGCGCCGGCGCGTCCTCCGGCGCGCACAGCAGCTCGACGCCGTCCTCGCCGGTGTATCCGGTCCCGCACGCCAGCACCTCGACACCCGCGACCCGGCGTGTCGCCGCGCTCATGCGCGCGGGCAGCGGCTGGTCCGAGGACGCCTGCACGATCTCCCGCGCCAGCGGCCCCTGCACGGCCAGCATCGCCCAGCGATCCATCTCGTCGCTCAGCTGCAGGTCTGTGAGCTCGTCCGCGTGCCCCTGGAACCACGCCAGGTCCGCCACGTGGTTGGCCGCGTTCGTGACCGTCAGGAAGCGCTCCGCGGCGAGCCTGTAGGTGAACACGTCATCGAGCACACCGCCGTCCTCGCGGCACATCACGCTGTACTGCGCGCCTCCCACCGGTATCGCCGCCACGTCGTTGGAGAGCAGCTGCTGCAGCAGCTCCAGCGCCCGCGGGCCGCTCGTCCCGATCTGCCCCATGTGCGACACGTCGAACATGCCCGCCGCCTCGCGCACAGCCATGTGCTCCTGCTTGACGCCCCCGTACTGCACGGGCATCTCCCACCCGGCGAAGTCGACCATCTTCGCGCCCGCCTCGACGTGACGGTCGTGCAGCGACGTGCGCCGCAGGCCGAGCGGAGGCGTTGACATGCGGCGCAGGCTAGCGCTACGCCACGCATCACCGGCATCCGCCGGCGCAGTCCAAGATCTAGGATTCCGCCATGAACACGCTGGGCGCTCTGATCGGTGAGCCGCAACGGCTGCGCGACCGGGTGCGCGCGCACCTTCGCCGGGAACGTGAACAGTCGCGCGAACGCTCGCCTGCGAGACGTATGTTCGATGGCATGCTGTCAGCAACCCACGGCTTGGCAATCGGCGCGATCGCGGCCGCGCTCGGCATGTCGCCGCTGCTGAGTGGGGCGGCCTTCCTGATCGCGGTTCTGCTGGCCGCCCGCGCGCTCGACCGGCTGCGCACGCGCCGTATGCGCGCCGCGCTGCCGGCGAACCCGTTCGGGAACTCCGACCCGCGCTAGTCCCGCAGGAACGGCGGGACGTCGATGTCGTCGTCGGAGATCTCCAGCGAGGAGCGCTGGCGATCGGAGATGCGCGGGTTGCGATCGGGACGGCCGGTGCGCGCGTCGCGGCGGGCGCCGCGGCCTGGACGATGGTCGAAGCCGGTGCCGATCACGGTCACGCGCACCTCGTCGGACATCGACTCGTCGATGACCGCGCCGAAGATGATGTTGGCGTTCGGGTCGGCTGCGTTCTGGATGATCTCGGCCGCGTCGTTGACCTCGAACAGGCCGAGATCCTTGCCGCCGGTGATGTTGAGCAGGATGCCAGTCGCGCCGTCGACGCTCTCCTCGAGCAGCGGCGATGAGATCGCCATCTTGGCGGCGTCCGCCGTGCGGCCCTCGCCGGCTGCGGTGCCGATGCCCATCAGCGCGGAGCCCGCATCCTGCATGATCGTGCGCACGTCCGCGAAGTCGAGGTTGATCAGGCCGGGGATCGTGATCAGGTCGGTGATGCCCTGCACGCCCTGACGGAGCACGTTGTCGGCCTCGCGGAACGCGTCGAGCATCGACGTCCGGCGCTCCACGACCGACAGCAGCTTCTCGTTGGGGATCACGATCAGCGTGTCCACCACCTCGCGCAGCCGCTCGATGCCCTCGGTCGCCTGGCGGCCGCGCTGGGAGCCCTCGAAGTCGAACGGCCGCGTCACCACGCCGACGGTCAGCGCGCCGATCTCGTTCTTCGCGATCTCCGCGATCACCGGCGCCGCGCCCGTCCCCGTGCCGCCGCCCTCGCCGGCTGTGACGAACACCATGTCCGCGCCCTTCAGCGCCTCCTTGATGTCGTCGCGCGACTCCGAGGCCGCCGCCAGCCCGACGTCCGGGTTGGCGCCCGCGCCGAGGCCCTTCGTCGAGTCGTGGCCGATGTTCAGCTTGATGTCGGCGTCGCACATCGCGAGCGCCTGTGCGTCGGTGTTGGCGGCGATGAACTCCACGCCGCGCAGGCCTGCGTCGACCATGCGGCTGACCGCGTTCGTGCCGCCGCCGCCGACGCCCACGACCTTGATGACTGCCAGATAGCTCCCGCCGCTCTCCATGATGTGTGGTCCGAAGCCTTCAGTAGTTATTAAGGGTTCGGAGCATAACGTCTTCCCGAACCGCCGAGTTGCCACGTTATGCAGGCAGTCTCGCCCTGTCAACGACTCTCTCGACTCCCGCAACGTGCGTTGCAGATCGCCGGACTCTCAACCACCCCCTGAGAATTGACCCTCACCAACGGTCAACCTCAAGTCGAGCGTGAGTGTAGGCTGGGCCGTCATCCTGACGGTTCCGCCGCGCCTTCACCGGATGCTCCGGCGCCTTCGCCGCTCGCTTCGGAGGACGCTTCCGAAGAGGCTTCCGAGGAGCGTTCGCCGGGTGCCTTCGCGCTGCCTGATTCGCCGCCCGCCGTGCCGGCGCCCGTGGCTTCTTCTTCCTGTTCGCGCTTGCTCTTCAGCCCGTGCGCCAGCGTCTGCACGGTCGATTCAGCGTTGCCGGCGGCTTCCACCGGCGGCGCGCCTTCGCGCAGTCCGGCGGCCGGCCTTTCCGGCAGTCGCACATCCACGTATGTCGCCGTCGCCGAACTCGAATCGGCCAGGACCCGCGCGAGCGACAGCCACTTCGCGTGCGGTCTGCTGACGTCGCCGAAGTACACCACCAGCCCGCTGCGCATCGCCACGGTCAGCCCGCGCTGCGTGAAGTACGCGCGCCCCGCCTGATGGCGCAGCGCCGCCGGCGCCGCACCCAGCACCATCAGCGCCTGGCGCACCAGCGGGTTGCTCAGTCGCTGCCCGATCGCCGGCTGGTAGTCGTCCGCCACTTCCGGCAGCGACGGCGAGAGCAGCTGCGCTCCCAGGACCACACCGTCAGCGGCCACCGCCGTGCGCGTGCCGCTGACGAGGAGCGCCGCAGCGGCCGGCTGCTCGCCCACCACGATCCGCACGCTGTGCGGGAATCTCGGCACGGCGCGCAGCTCGCTGACCTCGGGAAAGCGCGCCACAGCGTCGCGCAGCGTCCCCACCTTAAAATCCATCGTGCTCATCGATCGCGCCGCTTCGGTCAGCGCCGCATCGATCTGCCGCGCCTGCGGCCCGTGCGCGCCGCTGATCCTCACGTGCTCGACCCGAACCAGCGACGAGTGCCGCAGCCACAGCCAGCCGCCACCCAGCAGCGGCGCGCCCACCGCCACCGCGATCGCCAGGTAGCGCGCCCGCCTGTGCACGCGCAGCGTCCTGACGCTGTTGCGCACCCCTCCGCGCAGGGCGCCGCCGAGGCCGCCCGCGACTCCACCCAGTGCTGCGCCCGGGCCGCGGCCCGGGCCGCCCCGCCGCCTCCTGCCGTTGCCTGCCCCGATGCGTCCGGCGAAGCCCTCCCAGGCCCGGCCCATGCCGATGCCGCCGCTGAACGTTCGGGTCAGGCGCGCTACCGGCGATCGTGCCGCGAGACTGCTTCGCTCCATCCGCACCATCTTCGACCTCGAGCGCGCATCCCCTACCGGTCCTCTACATCATCGCCACGGCGCTCACCTCCAGGGAAAGCGCACCTCGCCCAGCGTCTGCACCTCCGGCTCGAGCGCCACGCCGCGCGACTCCAGCACGCGCCGACGGCCCTCCGCCATCACCGCCACCACGTCCGCGGTGGTCGCCGTGCCGGTGTTCTCGATGAAGTTCGCGTGCTTCGGCGCGAAGCGCGCGCCGCCGACGCTCACCCCGTTGCAGCCCGCCTGCGACAGCAGCATCCCGGCGCTGAGCCCCTCCGCGCGCGGGTCCTGCGGGTTCTTGAACGTCGAGCCGAACGTCTTGATCCCCTGCGGCTGCGCCTCGTGGCGGCGCCGGCGCATCTCCTCCAGGCGCGCTTTCACCCGTTCGGGCTCCTCGCGGCGCAACAGCAGCGACGCGCGCGCCACGATCTCGCCGGCCCCCAGGCTCGAGCTGCGGTACGCGAAGCCCAGCTGCGCGGGCAGCGCGCGCTCGAGGCCTCGCTCGCGCAGCACCTCGACCCACTCCAGCGCCTTGCCCAGCTCGCCGCCGTACGCGTTCGCGTTCATCTTCACCGCACCGCCGAGCGTGCCGGGGATGTTCACCCCGAACTCGATGCCCGCCAGCCCCTCCCGCGCCGCACGCGCCGCGATCGCTGGCAGCCGCGCGCCGCCGCCGCACACAATCCGCTCGCCCTCCACCTCGATCGCCGTCAGCTCGCCGTCGAGCTTCACCACCAGCCCGCGCACGCCCTCGTCGGCGATCAGCAGGTTCGACCCCGAGCCGACGACGTTCAGCGCCAGCTGCTGCTCACGCGCCCACTGCGCCAGCCGCGCCAGCGCCTCGCCGCTCTGCGCGCGCGCGAAGAACTGCGCCGGCCCGCCCGTGCGCACGGTCGTGAAGCGCGCCAGCGGATGGTCGCGCTGCACGCCCTCGGGAACGCCCGCCGAACCCGCGCTCACTCAGACCAGCTCCCGCGCCAGGCCATCGACGTCGCCCGCCCCCATCACCACGCAGAGGTCGCCCTCGTGCAGCATCGCCGCCAGCACCGAGCGCGCCTGCGCCATCCGCGGCAGCCAGTAGACAGGCCGCCCCCCCGCCGCATCCGCGGTGCGCTCCGCGATCAGCAGCCCGCTCACGCCCGGGAAGTCCTCCGCGCGCTCCCGCGCCGGGTACACGTCCAGCACGACCACCGCATCGGCCAGCGCCAGCGCGCGGCCGAACTCCTCCGCCAGCAGCCTCGTGCGCGAGAACAGATGCGGCTGGAACACCGCCACCAGCCGCTCGTGACGCAGCGTCCGCGCGCCGCTCAGCGTCGCCTCGATCTCGGTCGGATGGTGCGCGTAGTCCTCGTACACGCGCGCCCCGCCCGTCGTCTCGCCGACGAGCTGAAAGCGCCGGCCGGCGCCCGAGAACTCCTCGAGCGCGCGTATCGCACGCGCGACACGCGACTCCTCCGCGACGAGCGCGATCGCGGCGAGCGCGCCCGCTGCGTCCGCCGCGTTGTGGGCGCCCGGCACCGACAGCTCCACGTCCTGGCCGCCGAAGCGGAAGCGCGAGCCGCCCTCGGTGAGCGCGAGCCCCTCCGCTGCGTAGGGAACCGAATCCTTGCCTCCCAGCTCGAGCAGCTCGGGCCGGTCCCACACGACCGTACGCGACGCTCCCGCGAGGAACTCGCGGAAGGCCGCGCGCAGCTCCTGCAGGGTCGCGAAGCTCGCGTGGTGGTCGAGCTCCACGTTCGTCAGCAGCGCGATCTCCACGTTCAGGCTCAGCATCGAGCGGTCCGACTCGTCCGCCTCCACCACCAGCCACTCACCCTCCCCCCACTCCGCGTTCGGCAGGCCGCCGCCGATCGGAGCGCCCACCAGCCAGCCCGGCTGCAGGCCCGCGGCCAGCAGGCCGTGAGCGATCATCGCCGCCGTCGTCGTCTTGCCGTGCGTGCCCGCGACCGCGATCGTGCGCCGTAGCGCCGTCAGCTCACCGAGCAGCTCCGCGCGCGAGCGCTCCGGCAGGCCTCGCTCGCGCGCCGCTTCGCGCTCGGAGTTCTGCGGCGGGATCGCCGATGAGTAGTACAGCTCCACGCCCTGCTCGGAGGGCACGTTCTCCGCGCGGTGTCCGACCGCCGCCGTAAGGATGCCGTCGGCGGCGAGCCGCTCCAGATAGGGCCCCGGCGCGGCGTCCGAGCCGCTGAGCGTCGCGCCCAGAGCGTGCGCCGCGCGTGCGTACGCGCTCATGCCGGCTCCGCCCACGCCGACGAGGTGGATGCGCCGCCCCGCCCACGGTCCGCTCATCGCGCCGCCGCCTGCAGCAGCTCCTGCGCAACCTCCGCCGCCGCCTGCGGGCGCGCCAGGCCCCGTGATGCCGCCGCCATCGCCGCCAGCCGGGGCTCGTCCCGGAGCAGCGCCGCAACCTGCTCGCGCAGCCGCGCCGCGGTCAGCTCGGCGTCCGCGATCACCACCGCCGCGCCGGCGCGCTCCATCCAGCGGGCGTTCGAGGACTGGTGATCGGCAGCCGCGTGCGGGTACGGCACGAGCACCGCCGGCAGCCCGTGCGCCGCCAGCTCGAACACCGACCCGCCCGCGCGCGCCACCGCCAGATCGGCCGCCGCCAGCGCCGCCTCGAACTCCGGCAGCTCGAGATATGCCAGCAGCTCGTAGCCGTCGCGCAGCCCGCGTGCCGCCAGCAGCTCGTAGTCACGGCGCCCGCAGATGTGCAGCACCCGCAGCGCAGCCGGACCGTCCGCCTGGCCGAACGCCTGCACCGCCGCCTCGTTGATCGAGCGGGATCCCAGCGAGCCGCCGAACACCAACACGCACGTCTCGCCCTCCGCAAGGCCGAAGCGCGCACGAGCCGTCTCGCGGTCTACGGCTGCAGCGGGCACGGGACGGCCCGTCACGCGGTAACGGTCCCCGTCGCGGCCCTCCAGCGGGAACGCCAGGCACACGCGGCGCGCGAACGGCGCCAGCATCCTGTTCGTCAGGCCGAGATGGCTGTCGGCCTCGGTCAGCACCAGCGGCAGCCGCAGTGACAGCGCCGCCAGGCCCACGGGCCCCGCCACATAGCCTCCCCCGCCCATCACCGCATGCGGTGCCAGCCGCCGAAGCAGCGCGCGGGCACGGGGCAGCGCCGCCGCGGCGAGGCTCAGCGTGCGGGCCGCCGCGAGCGGGTCAGAGCGGCTCAGGCCCCGCACCGAGAGCTGGTGGAGCTCCATCCCAGCCGCCGGCACGAGCTGCGCCTCCGCGCGCTCGCCGCCGATGAAGACGACCTCCGCGCCGTCAGCCCGCAGCGCTTCCGCGACCGCCAGCGCCGGCACGACGTGTCCCGCGGTCCCGCCTGCGGCGATCACGATCTTCCTCGGCGCTGGGTGCACCGGCCCATCCTTCCGATTCGCGCCTGCCCATGTCGCGTGAGCCCGGCGCCGGGGCCGCTCGCGCACGCGAGCGCGAGCGCGGCTCCGCCACGGCGCGCACGTGGCCCGTCGCGCCCGACGCCACGTTCAGCAGCAGCCCCATCCCGGCCAGCATCACGATCAGGCTGCTCGACCCGTAGGACACGAACGGCAGCGGCACGCCCGTCAGCGGCGCGAGCCCCAGCACCGCGAACGCGTTGAGCACCGCCTGCGAGAGGATCAACGCCGTCACGCCCAC
>DASWSH010000104.1:0-4172 GCA_036402735.1 Solirubrobacteraceae bacterium
CACCGCGCCGCTCGCGCTGGACGTGACGATCGAGGGCATGCAGGTGTGCTCGGCGGGCGCCGCGATCCCCTACGAGACGGCGGAGCTCGATCGGCTGGTGCAGCGTGAGGAGGTCGAGTACGAGGTCGGCCTGCCGGGAGACGGCGCCGAGACCGAGCTGTTCTTCTCCGACCTCGGGCACGAATACGTGACTCTCAACGCCGAGTACACGACCTGAGCCTGGGTGAGCGAGATGCGTGACGTCGCGACGCTCCTGGAGGCGCTGCCGTACATCCGGCAGTTCCACGGCCGGACGGTGGTGATCAAGTACGGCGGCGCGGCGATGGAGGACGCGGCGCTGCGCGAGGAGTTCGCACGCGACGTCGTGCTGCTGAAGTACGTCGGCCTGAATCCGATCGTCGTACACGGCGGCGGGCCGGAGATCAGCGCCTACATGGAGCGGCTCGGGCTGCCGATCGAGTTCGTCGGCGGCCTGCGCGTGTCCAGCGAGGCCACGGTCGAGGTCGCGAAGATGGTGCTGGTCGGCAAGGTCAACAAGGAGATCGTGCTGCGACTGCAGCGGCACGGCCAGCCCGCCGTGGGGCTGTGCGGCGACGACGGCTCGCTGTTCCGTGTTGCGCGTCGCACCGCGCCGGGCGGCGAGGACATCGGCTTCGTCGGGCGCATCGAGCGGGTCAACATCGGCGTGATCGAGCACGTAGCCAGCGACTACATCCCCGTGATCGCCTCGGTCGGCGCAGATCGCGACGGAAACTCCTACAACGTCAACGCCGACGAGGCGGCGGGCGCGGTTGCGGGCGCGCTGAGCGCCTACAAGGTCGTGTTCCTGACCGACGTGGCGGGATGGCTCGAGGATCCCTCCGATCCGGACAGCCTGATCTCCCAGGCGGGCGCCGGCCAGGTGCGCGACGCGCTGGCGGGCCTCGACGGCGGCATGCGGCCGAAGCTCGAGGCATGCCTGCAGGCGATCGACGCGGGTGTCTCGGCCGCGCACATCCTCGACGGGCGCACGCCGCATTCGCTGCTGCTGGAGCTGTTCACCGACGCGGGAATCGGAACGAAGATCCAGGAATCCAATGACGCTGGCTGAGCTGCAGGAGATCGAGCGCGAGAGCGTGATCGGCTCCTACGCGCGGCTGCCGGTCGAGTTCGTGCGCGGCGAGGGTGCGCGGCTGTGGGACGCGGAGGGCGGCGAATACCTCGACTTCCTGTGCGGGATCTCCGTGACGAGCCTCGGGCACTGCCACCCGCGCGTGGTGGAGGCGGTGCGCGAGCAGGCCGGGCGGCTGATGCACACGAGCAACCTCTTCTACACCGAGCCGGCGATGGAGCTGGCGCGGCGGCTGTCGGCGGCGAGTCTCGGCGGCAAGGTGTTCTTCTGCAACTCCGGCGCGGAGGCGAACGAGGCGGCGATCAAGCTGGCGCGCAAGGCCAAGCGCGGGGGAGAGGTGGTGGTGCTGCACGGCGCCTTCCACGGGCGCACCTACGGCGCGCTGTCGGCGACGCCGCAGGAGGCCAAGCAGGCGCCGTTCGCGCCGCTCGTGCCTGGATTCCGCGCCGTGGAGCCGGACGCGGCGGCGCTGGCGGCTGCGATCGACGAGCGCACCGCTGCGGTGCTGCTCGAGCCGGTGCAGGGCGAGACCGGCGTTCATCCGCTTTCCGAGGAGCTGCTGGCGGCGGCGCGCTCGGCCTGCGACACGCACGGCGCGGCACTGATCTTCGACGAGATCCAGACCGGCATGGGCCGCACCGGCAGCCTGTGGGCATACCAGCAGACGGCCGTCGTGCCCGACGCGATCACGGTCGCGAAGGCGCTCGGCGGCGGCCTGCCGATCGGAGCGCTCGTCACGGGCGAGCGGCTGGCCGACGTGCTCGAGCCGGGGGACCACGGCTCCACCTTCGCCGGCGGCCCGGTCGTGTGCCGCGCGGCGCTGGCTGCGCTCGAGCTGACCGACGAGGAGTCGCTGCTGGCTTCGGTGCGCGAGCTCGGGCAGCGCCTGGCGGGCGCGCTGGCGGAGCTGCCGCACGTGCTGTCGGTGCGGGGGCGGGGCCTGATGCTGGCCTGCACGCTGGACGTTCCGGCGCCCGAGGTGGTGCGGCGCGCGCTGCTCGAGCAGCGGCTCGTGCTGAACGCGACCGGGCCGGACACGCTGCGGTTGCTGCCGCCGCTCACGATCGGGGCGGAGGAGGCCGACGAGGCGGTGCAGCTGCTGCGCGCCGTTCTGGAGACGAGTTGATCCGCGAGCTCGGCAACGGCATCGAGCTGGACGACGACAAGCGGCGGCTCGACGTGGACGCGATCCACGCCTACATCAGCGAAGAGTCCTATTGGGGGCGCGGACGCACGCGCGAGCGGGTCCTCGCGACGATCGAGGGCTCCGCGCGCGTGATCGGCCTGTACGACCACGATGCGCAGGTGGGCTTCGCGCGCGCGATCACGGACTCCGCCACGATGGCCTATCTCGCCGACGTGTACGTGCTCGAGACGCACCGCGGCCGCGGGCTGGGGCTCGCGCTGGTGCGCGAGATGATCGAAGGCGAGGACGCGCCGGCCGTGCACTGGCTGCTGCACACCGCCGATGCAGAGGCGCTGTACGCGAAGCTCGGCTTCAGCCGCGGGCCGCTGCGCTACCCGCTGATGGAACGCGCGCGCCGTGCGGACACGACATAGTCTTCGCCGCCCGTGAGCATCCCAGACGCCCGCACCGCCTCCTACGAGGCAGATCCAGCGCAGGTCCAGCGCGTGCTGCTGCTCTACTCGGGCGGCCTCGACACGAGCGTGATGCTGAAGTGGATCCAGGACAGCTACGACGCGCAGGTCGTGTGCCTGACGGTGAACCTCGGCCAGCCCGGCGAGGACTACGAGGTGATCGAAGGCAAGGCGAGGCAGCTCGGCGCGCTGGAGACGCATGTGCTGGACGCGCGCGAGGAGTTCGCGCGCGACTATCTGGTGCCGGCGATCAAGGCGAACGCGACCTACGGTGACGGCTATCCGCTGTTCACTTCGCTCGGCCGGCCGCTGATCGCGAAGCTCGCGGTCGAGCAGGCGCGCGCGAGCGGCTGCGACACGATCGCGCACGGCTGCACCGGCAAGGGCAACGACCAGGTGCGGATCGAGGCGACGATCGCGACGCTGGCGCCGGAGCTGAAGGTGATCGCGCCGGTGCGCTCCTGGCAGATGGGCCGCGAGGAGGAGATCGCCTACGCGCGCGAGCACGGCATCCCCGTGAAGGGCGGCACCGAGGTCGCGCCGTACTCGATCGACGACAACCTCTGGGGCCGCTCCTCCGAGGGCCGCTGGATCGAGGATCTCGACCACGCGCCCGACGACGATGTGTTCCAGCTCGTGACGCGCCCGGAGCTGGCGCCCGACGAGGCCGAGACGATCGAGCTCGACTTCGAGCAGGGCGTGCCGGTGGCGCTGAACGGCCGGCGGCTCGGGCTGGTCGAGCTGATCGAAGCGACCGCTGAGATCGCGCAGCGCCACGGCGTGGGCATCCTCGACCACATCGAGGATCGCGTCGTCGGACTGAAGGTGCGCGACATCTACGAGACGCCGGCGGCGACGGTGATCCTCGCCGCGCACAAAGAGCTCGAGCGTCTGGTCTGCACGATCCACCAGAACCAGTTCAAGCGCGACCTCGACCGGCAGTGGGGCTATCTGGCCTACGCCGGCCTGTGGTGGGAGCCGCTGCGCCTGGATCTCGACGCCTACATGGACAGCGTCAACGAGCAGGTCACCGGCACGATCGCGCTGAAGCTCTTCAAGGGCAGCGCACGCGTCGTCACGCGCTCCTCGCCGAACGCCGTCTACGACGCGTCGCTGGCGTCGTTCTCGGCGTCCGGCGGCCTCTTCTCGCAGACCGCCTCGCCGGGCTTCATCGAGCTGTTCTCGCTGCAGTCGCGCATGGCATGGCGACTGCGCGAGTCCCGCTCGCGCGAGCGCGACTGACACGCGCCGCCGGACGCGGCCCGCCTAGAGCGGGCTGAGCATCACAGCGGTCTCGGTGCGGATCATCGCGCGGCCCTCCGCGGCCAGGCCCGAAGCGAACTCGTCGATCTTGCGCCGCGAGCCGGTCACGGTGAACGCAACCTGCGTGCTGAGCGTATGGGGGTGCTCGACGATCTTGCACTGCAGCCCCAGACGCGCCGCCCAGTCGAGCATCGTCTGC
>DASWSH010000105.1:0-10256 GCA_036402735.1 Solirubrobacteraceae bacterium
CCACGCGCATAAACGGGCGTTAGCAGCGGCCACGCGCATAAACGGGCGTTAGCAGCGGCCACGCGCATACACCGGCGTCAGCAGCGGCCACGCGCATAAACCGGCGTCAGCAGCGGCCACGCGCATAAACCGGCGTCAGGCACCCGATTATGCGCCAATTTGATAGTGGCGCATAATCGGGTGCCTGACCCCGGTTTATGCGCGTACGAGAGCAGAACCCCGGTGTATGCGCGTACGAGAGCAGGACCCCGGTTCATCGCGTGCGAGAGCAGGACCCCGCTGGATGCGCTGCCGCTGCTGACCCCGGTGGATGCGCTGCCTGTCCCCGAGTCGGCGATCGTTCCGGCCGGTAGCATCTGCGCGAATGGCCGCCGAGAGCCCCACGGCTGCGCACCCGTTTCTCGCGCGGCTCCCGAACATCCTCACGATCGGCCGCCTGGCGGTGCTGCCGCCCTTCTGGTGGGTCATGGTCGAGGCGGATCACGGGCGCTCGGCACTGGCCTTCGTCATCTTCGGCGTGGCCTCGCTGACCGATTGGTTCGATGGCTGGCTGGCGCGGCGCTACGGCAGCTTCTCGCGCTTCGGCCGGCTCGCCGATCCGCTTGCCGACCGCCTGCTGATCGACTCCGCCGTGATCCTGCTGTGGCACCACGGCCGCCTGCCGCTGCTCGCGCCGACGCTCATCCTCGGCCGCGACGTCGTGCTCGCGCTGGGCATCGGCAGCGCGGCGCGCCACGGCTACGAGCTGTCGGTGATCTACCTCGGAAAGACCGCGACCGCGGCGCTGATGGTCGGCCTCGGGTTCATGCTGCTGCTGCCGCGCAGCGCGAGCTGGCCGCCCGTGATGTTCTGGGCCGGCCTCGCGCTCTCGCTGGTCGCAGGTGCCGTCTACCTGATCAGCGTGCGCGCCCGCTCGCGCCGTCCTCAACCTCAACCCCAGGTGGAAGGTCCAGGAAACGGCTAGACTGCTCTTCGTGGACGCTTTTCCCGATCTCGCAGCACTTTCCGACTCGGAGCTGAAACACCTGACCGAGGAGAAGATGTCCGACGAGCGCGATGTCTCGCGCCTGCGGCGCGAGCTGCACGGCCGCATCGACGCGCTGCGCAGCGAGCACACGCGGCGCCTCAAGGAGCGCCAGGGCGCCGTCGACGTCGACCCTGCGATCGTCTCCCAGGAGCTGCTCGCGCTGCGGCCCGAGGAGCTCACGGTCGAGGCCGTCGACGAACCGCTCTCGGCAGGCGACGATCCCGACGACGCCAGGGAGCTGTCCGACAGCGATCTGCGCGAGCGCATCCACGTGCGCGCCCAGAGCGAGCGAGAGGTGTCGTTCCGGCGCCGCATCCTGCACGGGCACATCGATCTGTTGCGCGCGGAGATCGTCGCGCGCCTGCGCGACCGCGACGGGGAGGCATCCGAGCACCTCGCCGCGAGCGACGTGGAGCAGCTCTCGGAGATCCTCTCGCATCACGGCCCGCCGCTCGAACTGCCGGCCGAGCTCGAGCGGCTCGACTGACGCCCGCATGTACTGCCCCGAGTGCGGCATGCAGAATCCCGACGCGGCGCACTATTGCGCCCGCTGCGGCGGCCTCCTGCTGAACGAGAGCTCGACGCAGGTGACGATGTCGTTCCCGCTGGAGAGCGACACCGACACGTCGATCCCGGCGGTCGGCGACGTCCAGGCGGGCGGCCCGGCGCTCGTGGTGCGCGCAGGCGATCGCGCCGGCGAGCACTTCCTGCTGGGCGACTCGCGCGTCACGATCGGCCGCTCCGAGGGCGCGGACATCCTGCTCGACGACATCACGGTCTCGCGCGAGCACGCGCGCGTCGTGCGGCGCCCCGACGGGTTCTACATCGAGGATGCGGACTCGCTCAACGGCACCTATGTCAACCGGCGGCGCGTCGAGTCCCATCACCTGAGCGACGGCGACGAGCTGCAAATCGGCAAGTTCAAGCTGACCTACCTCGAACGGTGAGCGAGGACACCCTCACCACGCCCGTGATCGGCCGGCGCCTGACGATCGGCGCGGTCTGCGCTGCGCTGCGCATCGAGCACCCCGACATCTCGATCTCGAAGATCCGCTACCTCGAGGAGCAGGGGCTGCTGCATCCGCAGCGGACGCGCGGCGGCTATCGCCTGTTCGCACAGGAGGACGTCGAGCGGCTGCGCACGATCCTGCGCCTGCAGCGCGACGAGTTCCTGCCGTTGCGCGTGATCCGCGAGGAGCTCGAGAAGGCTGCGGAGGGTGCCCGCCAGCGCCCGCGCCGGCGTCCCGTCAGCACCGGCGCGGCGCGTGGCCCGCGCTTCGGAGAGCTGATCAGCGCCGCGGGCGTCAACGAGGAGTTCGTGCGCAGCCTCGAGGAGTTCGGCTTGATCGCGGCCGAGGCGGGCCGCTTCCGGCCCGAGGACGTCCAGATCGTGGCCGCTGCGGCGCGCCTTCAGCGCTATGGCTTCGATGCCCGCCACCTGCGCGCCATCCACTCTGCCATCCAGCGCGAGGCGGGCCTGGTCGAGCAGGTGCTCGCGCCGCAGCTGCGCTCGGCCAACCCCGACCGGGTGGGCGCCGGGCTGGAGCAGCTCGACGAGCTCGCCGGCCTCTGCGCCGAGCTGACGGAGTCGCTGCTCGTGCGCGACCTGCGCCGCCTCGCGGGCGCCACCACGGCGTCGACGCGCTCCGAAGTCACGAGCTGATGGATCTCGCCTCCTACATCCGCGACGTGCCCGACTTCCCCAAGCCGGGCATCGTCTTCAAGGACATCACGCCGCTCCTGGCCGACCCCGCGGCGCTCCGCGCCGCCGTCGACGCGCTCGCCGCCTGCGTGGCGCCGCTCGAGCCGGACATCGTGCTCGGGGCGGAGTCGCGCGGCTTCATCCTCGGCCCGGCCCTGGCGCTGCGCCTCGGCATCGGCTTCGCGATCGCGCGCAAGCCCGGCAAGCTGCCCTGGACGACCGTCACGGCGAGCTATGCCCTGGAGTACGGCGAGGACAGCCTCGAGCTGCACGACGATGCGATCCGCAAGGGCATGCGGGTGCTCGTGCACGACGACCTGCTCGCCACCGGCGGCACGGCGCGCGCGACCTGCGATCTCGCCGAGGCGGTCGGAGGCACGGTCGTCGGCTGTGCGTTTCTGATCGAGCTCGCCTTCCTGGGCGGGCGGGCGCGCCTGGCGCCCTTCCAGGTGGACGCGCTGATCAGCTACGAATCCGAGGACTGACCGCGCCCGCGCCGTGACGACCGCTTCTTGCGGCGCGCCGGCGCAACCTCGAGCTGCCCGACCGCGAACCGCTGCTGGTGCGACGCCTTGAGGCGCGAGACGGCGCGCCTGAGCCGCGACGGCAGGGCTTCCCAGCAGGTGTCGCAGAGGGGCTGGCCGGGCGCGATCTCGGGCGCTGCGGCGCTACAGCGTGGACAGCGGGGCGTGTCCATCGGCTGAGTTTGCACGATCGAGCAGAGGCCGGGGGGTTCACGGCATCCGATTCTGGGGGTATCTTCGACAGATGTACGATCCGTTGAGAGCGGAGTACCGGATGCGATGCCCCGAGCGCGAGGCGGATGGCGAGCGCCGGTACGGAGTCACGCTCTCGCAATTCGTCAGCGTCTCACGCCTGCCGGGCGCTCAGCACCCGGCGGTCTACTGCGTCCGCCACCTGTGTGCCGCGTGCGGCGGAACGCACGACGCGCTGCTGACGCACGACGAGCTCGACCACGCCCCGGTCGTCGGGCCGCCTGCGGGCGAGCACTTCTGGGAGCCGCTGACGGGCCGCATCGCCGGCGACTCCGGCGAGGAGCTGCGCGAGGCAGCCGCGAGCCACGTGCGCCGCGGCGACTGGCCGTGGCTGTTCTGGTGCGCACAGGAGCGCTGCCGCAAGCCGCTCTTCCCCTCGGAGATCCGGTTCGCTGCCCGCCGCGACGATCGTGTGGGCATCGCCGTCGTCTGCTCGGCCTGCGAGCGGGCCTCGCTCAACGTCGTCACGCCCTGGCACCTCGACGTCCCGTTCTTCCACGATCGCGCGGTCGAGGTGAGCGACCGCCCGCTGCGCGACCTCGACAGCGGCCGCTTCGCCGCCGAGCTGGCCGGCGCACCGCTGCGGGAGCGCGCCCTGCGCTAGCCGTCAGGCCGCGCCGGCGGCCCGTTGGCGGCCGGCGACCTGCGGCCGGCGCGCGAGCACGACGCGATCCTTGCCGCGGCGCTTGGCCTCGTAGAGCGCCTCGTCGGCCGACGCGAAGAGCGAGGCCGAGTCGCCGCCGTCGACGAGCGTGGCCACGCCTGCCGAGCACGTGACGCGCAGGCCGTCGCCGAAGCTGAGCTCGCGCAGGCCCGAGACGACGCGCACGGCAGCCGCGGTCGCCGAGCGCTCGCCGCCGCGCACGAGCAGCACGAGCTCCTCTCCACCGAAGCGCGCCGCGACGTCGGAGTCACGCGCCGCGCGCCGCAGCAGGGCACCCGCCCCGCGCAGCACCTCGTTGCCGATCGCGTGACCATGCCCGTCGTTGACGCGCTTGAAGTCGTCGAGGTCGAGCAGCACGAGCGAGACCTCGCCGCCGTAGCGGTGCACGCGCCGGAGCTCGATCTCGAGCGCCTCGTTGAAGAGCTCGGGCCGGTAGAGGCCGGTCAGGGGATCGACGAGCGCGCGCCGCTCGAGCCCGCGGCGGTGTCCCTCGGCGAGCGCGGCGGCCACGGCGGCGGCGGCTGCTGCGGCCAGCAGCGAGAGGCGCGCCGCGAACGCCATCGGCAGCGCCGCGGCGAGCGGGGCGAGCAGCAGCCCCGCCGGGCGCGCGGTGGCCGCGAGCACCACGGCCGGCGCGAGCAGGACGGGAGCGAGTGGGGGGAGGACGACCGCCGCCAGGGCGCCGCACACGGTCAGGACGAGAGCGGCGGCAAGGGCGAGCCGGTCGCTGCGCAACCGAGCCTCGAGCACCCTGCTGTGATAGCAGCGCCGTCGGATGCCGACGATCCGACGGGGCATGCGCAGGATCCCCCGAACAAGGTTCTCATCCCCTGACGCGGGCTGCCGATAGGTACCCCGTATGGCGAGCTTCCGCTCCACGCGCTTCGGGCGCTTCGATATCAACGACGCAGCTGCGCTGCGCTTCCCGGACGGCGTTGCCGGGCTCTCGCATCTGGAGTGGTTCGCGATCCTCAAGCGCCGCGCGGACTCGGTCTTCCTGTGGCTGCAGTCGCTCGACGATGCCGACGTCGCGCTACCCATCGTGCTGCCCTGGGCGTTCCACTGGGACTACGAGATCGAGCTGCCGGACGCCGAGCTGCGCGTGCTCGGGGTCAGCAGCGCCGACCAGCTCTCGATCTACTGCCTCGTGGACGTGGGCGACGAGATGCGCTCGGCCACGGTCGATCTGGCGGCGCCGCTCGTGATCAACGACGAGACGCACGTCGGGCGCCAGCTGCGCCACGCGGGCGGCGGCTACTCGAGCCGCGACCCGCTGTTCGGCGACGAGACGGCCGTGACGCCCGTCTCGATGCGCGAGGAGGCCTCGGACATGGTCACCGTGCTCGAGCGCCGCGCCGCCTGACCGGCGCGTCTAGCCCAGGAGCGCGCTGTCGAGGCCCATGGCCGCGAACAGCAGGGCGAGGTAGAGCAGCGAATAGAGGAACGTGCGCCGGGCCGTCGCGCGGTCGTCCGGCGTCCTCAGGAGCAGCAGCGCGAGCCACGTGAAGCGGGCGCCGAGCAGCGCCGCGGAGACCGCGTAGATCCAGCTGAGCGTCCCGAGCGCCACGGGCACCAGCGAGGCGGCGACGAGCAGGACCGTGTAGAGCAGGATCTGCCGCGAGCTCGCCTGCGCGCCACGCACGGTCGGCAGCATCGGCACGCCGGCGCGCGCGTAATCCTCGTCGAGCAGCAGCGCGAGCGACCAGAAGTGGGGCGGCGTCCAGAGGAAGACGATCGCGAAGAGGGCGACGGCAGTCCCGCTCACCGAGCCGTCGACCGCCGCCCAGGCGACGAGCGGGGGCACGGCGCCGGCCGCTCCGCCGATCACGATGTTCTGCGGCGTGCGGCGCTTGAGCCAGACGGTGTAGACGACCACGTAGCAGGCGAAGCCGGCGAAGGCCCAGGCCGCCGCGAGCCAGCCCACCTGCAGCGCGAGCAGCGCCACGCCGGCCGCTCCGAGCACGAGCCCGAGCGAGAGCGCGGCCACCGGTGCGACGCGTCCGCTGGCGACGGGCCGCGAGCTCGTGCGCTCCATCAGCGCATCGATGTCGCGGTCGTACCAGTGGTTGATCGCGCTCGAGCCGCCGGACACGAGCATCATGCCGAGCACCGTCCAGGCGAAGACGCCGTCACCCGGCCAGCCGTGTGCCGCGAGCAGCAGCGAGCCGATCGTCGTGATGACGATCAGCAGCATGATGCGCGGCTTGAGCAGCTCCCAGTAGTCGTGCGCGCTTGCCGCTCGCTGTGTCCCGAGGCCCGCCGCGGGAGCGAGACCCGTCGTGGCGCCGCCGGTGGTCACGCCGCCAGTCTACCCCTCGTCCAGGGAATCTCAGTGCCGGCGCTTCGGCAGTGGGGCTCGGATGCGCACTGAGCGCCGGACGAGCGTCGTGTTGCCCGCGCGATCGGTCGCCCGCATCGAGACCACGTAGCGGCCCGGGCGCTTGTAGATGTGGGCGAGGCGGAAGCCCCGGCCCTTGCCGCCGTCGCCGAAGACGATCAGCGGCCTCGCCGCGAGGCCGCTGCCGACGTCCAGCACCGAGGCCGAGACCCTCACCTTGGCGTGCGCACGCGCGCGCAGGGGCGAGCGCAGGCGCACCGTCGGAGGCTCGTTGTCGACGCGCAGCGTGAGCGAGTAGGAAGCGACGTTGCCGCTCTGGTCCGAGGACACGAGCGAGAGCACGTGCGGGCCCGCGGGGAGGCCGGCGGTCGGCCAGGCGGCAGTGAGGACGCCGCCCGGCGCGAGCGTCGCGACGAGCGGCCGGCCGTCCGCCGTCAGCGACTGCAGGCCGAGCGTGCCCGCGTCGGCGAGCGGCAGCGAGACCTGCACGGTGCCGCGCACGAGCGAGTTGGGCAGAGGCGTCGGCACGCCGAGCACCGGCGCGGCGAGGTCCAGGCGCAGGCGTCCCGCGCCGAAGACGGTGTCCGGCCCCGGCGCGCCCATGTCCAGCGCCTGCGCCACGAGCACGCTGCGCACGCGCTGGGCGACGCTGCCCGCGCCGCCGGCCGCGGCCACGTCGTTCCAGAGCAGCGCAGCGGCGCCGCCCACGTGCGGAGTGGCGCAGGAGGTGCCGCCGCAGGCGTTGATCTCGTCCGATTCCGGATCGCCCGGCGTGATCAGGACGTTCGTAGGCGCCGCGATGTCCGGCTTGAGGCGGCCGTCGTCCGTCGGCCCCTCCGACGAGTACGGCTCGGGCCGCAGCGTCGTCGCGTCGAAGGCGCCCACCGAGAAGGCGCCCGCAGCGTCCCCCGGCGTGGGGGAGCTCGAGGCCGTCACCTGTGCGGTCGGGGACAGGTCCATGCGGCAGAACACGGTCAGCCTGGCCGTGGGCGGCATGCCGACCCGGCGCACCGCCACGTAGTAGGTGCCCGGCGAGGCGATGGCGCCCGGGCCCAGGCTGGCGTGCGGGTCCGGCAGCGGCGCGAGCCCATTCGACTGGATCGGCTGCGCCGTGGTCTTGTCGAGCACGGGGGTGGTAAGCGCGGCGTCGCTGTAGAGGGCGAGCGTGTAGTAGCTGCCGGGATCGCTCGTGGCTCCTTCCCAGGAGATGTCGCAGGCCGGCCGGCTGGTCGCGGCGAGCGTGAAGCGGAAGGCGTTGCCGTCGCCCGGGACGTCGAGGTTGCCGTCGCCGTCGGCGTCGCTCCAGGCCCCCTCCCAGTGCCGCGTGCGGTAGTTGCCCGCGGAGTTGACCCAGAGGATCCCGGTTGCGGCGGCCGCGTCCACCTTCTGCGCGAACCAGCCCGTGCCGTCGAAGCGGCCGAACAGGAAGGAGTTGGAGTGCACGACGATGTTCGGCTTGATGACGTTCGTGATGTAGTCGACGGCCTGGCCGAACTCGTCCGGCGTGTGGTAGTTGACGAACCAGTAGGTCGCGCCCGGCGCCATGTCGTAGACGATCTCGCTCACGAACTCGCCGTGACGGGAGGAGTTGGCGTTGAAGTCGCGGCCCGCCAGCCCGTAGGTCACGTCGAACGACATGCGGTGCTGACGATCGACGGGAGGCAGCTCGGTGCCCGCCAGGGCGTTCAGCCGGCTGGCCGCGCCGAAGGCCTGGTCGAGCACGACGATCGTGACGCCCGCGCCGTCGTGGCCCGAGCGCTGCAGCGCGTCGGCGCCGCTCAGCGCGACGCCCTGGGAGATCACCGCATCGGCCGACGAGGTCTCGGCGAGCTCGGCGCGCGCGACGGCGGGCGAGCGGCGCACGGCCGCGAGCTCGCCCGTCCGCAGCGCGGCCTTCAGCCGGCCGCCCGCCCAGCCCTCCGGGATGCCGCCCGCCGACACCACCGCCCGCTGCGCCCCGGCGCGGTCTCCCGAAGGTGTCACAAAGACCGCTCGGGCGACGGAAGGCTCGGCAGAGCGAGCCACCGGCGCGGTCGCTAGAGTGCAGAGCGTGATGACCGCAAAGGCGCATGGCGACAGGAATCTCGTGCGAATTCGCGCAAGTCGGTCGGCCGCGGACATGCTCACAGAGGGCACGGTAGCGAAGCGCACAAGGTTCTCTCCGCCGGTACGCACGAGAGGCGCCCGTGGGTATAGGATCCGCGACGTGCAGCGGCTTCGGGAAGAGCGCCGATGAAACGCATCGCGCAGTTCGTCGTCGCCGGGACAGTGCTCGGCGCCATCCTCTCGGCCATCTTCATCTGGGCGGTCAACTGGTTCCCGACCGAGGGCTCGACGCAGTCGAAGAACGAGTTCCCGCTCTTCATCGCGCTGACCTACGTGTCGTTCGTGATCTTCGCGGTCGTGATGGTGGCGATGGGCTACTCGCTCTGGAAGTTCCGCCAGCAAGGGCCGTCCGACCTGCGCGACGGCGACCCCACGCACGGCAACACGGTGCTCGAGATCGGCTGGACGATCGTGCCGCTGATCATCGTCGCGGTGTTCGGCATCTGGGCGGCCAAGATCCTCGACGACAACGAGGCGCAGGCCGCGGGCGGCCGGGTCATCACGGTCGTCGGCTACAGCTTCGGGTTCTCCTATCGCTACGACAGCGACGGCGGCTTCACGCGCACCGACGGGCTCTACGTCCCGGTCGACCAGGCGATGACGCTGCACATGGTCACGCCGATGTTCCAGGCCGGGACGCAGAAGCTCGAGGTCATCCACAGCTTCTGGGTGCCGGAGTGGGGCATCAAGCAGGATGCGACGCCCGGCGTCGCCGGCAAGAAGGTCGGCACCACCTACGTGAAGCCCACGCGCATCGGCATCTACCAGGTGCAATGCACGGAGCTGTGCGGCTCCGGCCATGGCGAGATGGTGTTCAAGAACATCCACGTGCTCTCGCAGGCCGACTTCGCCAAGTGGCTCGCGGGAGCGAAGAGCGAGGCCGCCAAGGCCAAGGCGGAAGCCCGCTCGACGCCGGGCCTCGCGGTCTTCAACAGCTCGGGCTGCGGCGGCTGTCACGCCTTCAAGCCCGCCAAGTCGGTCGGCGCCGTCGGTCCGTCGCTGAACGACGTCACGGCCGACTACACGGCGGCGAAGGCCGCCGGCAAGACCAAGGCGAGCGATCTGGCCGGCTTCATCAAGGAGTCGATCGCCGATCCGAACGCCTACATCGCGAAGGGCTTTGCGCCCAACATCATGCCGAGCACCTTCGACAAGAGCCTCAGCGCCAAGCAACTCGGCGACCTCGCCGCCTACCTCGCAAAGGGAGGATCCGGATCATGAGCGTCGTGACCTCTCCTGCGGACACGCACATCGCCGGCTACGGCGATCCGTCGCGCAGCGGCAGCGTCTGGACGCGCGCCGGCTGGTGGCGGGCGCTGCTCTGGACGATCCTCGCCGTGGCCATCGCCGTGGCGATCCCGGCGGCCGTGCGCAGCGCCGTCGGCTGGCACTGGTGGCAGTACCAGGTCATGTCGGCCATGATCATGATCGTCGCGCCGCTCGGCTTCATCAGCGGCATCGGCTGCTTCGACTACTGGGCGAAGTACATCGTGGGCGCGAAGCTGCCCGAGGGGCACGCCGACCACGGCGCCTACAGCTGGCGCGACTACTTCAAGGTCAACACCGATCACAAGGTGATCGGGATCCAGTACCTGGTCACGACCTTCATCTTCTTCCTGATCGGCGGCATGCTCGCGGAGGCC
>DASWSH010000106.1:0-5703 GCA_036402735.1 Solirubrobacteraceae bacterium
ACCCGCACGTCGGTGGCCATCGCCACCATCATCTTGCGGTAGTTGCTGGCCTGCGCCTCGTCGCGCGACTGGAACGTGATGCCCTTCAGCTTCGTCACGCCGTCGACGACGCCCGAGATCTCCTCGCCGAAGCGCTCGTGCACTTCCTCGATCGACGCGGAGGTGTCCTCGACCGTGTCGTGAAGCAGCGCCGCGCACAGCGTCTCGGTGTCGAGCCGCATCGACGCGCAGATGCGCGCCACGCCCACCGGGTGCACGATGAAGTCCTCACCGGACTTGCGCAGCTGCGCCGCATGGTGCTCGCAGGCGAACACGAACGCGTCCTGCACGCGCTCGCGGTCGATGTCGACCCCCGAGTCGGCCGCGTGCTCGGAGACGATTGCGAACAGGTCGCTCAGCAGCCGCCGCTCGGAGGCGCTCAGGCCCGGAGCCGGGCGCAGCTGCTCGCGCGAGCGCGCCGGGTCCGCTCCGACGTCGCCGCGGGCAGGCTGCTCGGAGACCTGCGTGGCCTGCGAGCTTCCCGGTTCCTCGATCGCTGCCATGCATAGAGGGTAGGGGACCCCCTGGCCGGATCCAAGACGTTGACGCAGCGGCGGCGCGCGAGCGGCCGCCGTGCCCGCATCCGAGACTGCGGCAGACTGCCCGCGCCGGCTACGCGATGGCGAGCTGCAGCTGCTCCTCGCCGGCCGGCCCGATCCGCGCCGCGGCCTCGCGCACGGGTCCGGCGGCAGGCTGCGGCGGCTCGCCGACCGCCGGCGCCAGCGCCTCGACGTGGCGCAGCACCACGCGCGGCTCGCTGACGCCGTTCCACTCGTTTACCTCGAGCGCGAACGTCGCCCGTGCCGGCGCGTCCTCCGGCACCGCCAGCCGCGCCCCCTGGCCGAAGCACACGCCGCGCGCCCGCCCGCCCTGCGACTGGACCGTGAAGCGCGCGTGACGCCCTTCCCCCATCGCGCGCACGTCGCGCAGGCGCGCGTCCTCCACCATCAGGCACACAGCGGGGTTGCCGCGGCCGAACGGCGCCAGCGTCTGCAGCTCCTCGGCCAGCTCGATCGTCAGCTCCTCGCAGCCGACGGTCGCGTCGACGCGCTCGAGGACCAGCGGCGGGCCGGGCGAGACCACGCCCGCCACGTGCGCCGCCAGCGCATCTGCGAAGTCGTCGATGCGCCCACGCTCGATCTCGAGGCCGGCGGCAGCGCGGTGGCCGCCGAAGCGAGCCAGATGGTGCCCGCAGGCGGTCAGGCCCGCGAGCAGGTCCACGCCCTCGACGCTGCGCCCGGAGCCGCGCCCGCGCTCGCCGTCGAGCGCAACCATCACCACCGGCCTGCCGCTGGACTCGACCAGCCGTGAGGCGACCACGCCGATCACGCCGTGGTGCCAGCTCTCCGCGGCCAGCACGTAGGCCGCGCGCTCGCCCAGCTCGGCGATCTGCGCTTCGGCCTCGAAGCGGATGCGCCGTTCCACCTGGCGGCGCTCGTGGTTGGCGCCGTCGAGCTCCTGCGCGACCTGCGCGGCCCGCGCCGCATCCTCGGTCAGCACCAGCTCGAGACCGGCATCGGCGCGGTACAGCCGCCCGGCAGCGTTCAGCCGCGGCGCCAGCGCGAAGCCGATCGCGCGCTCCTGCACGCGCGCCTGGTCGAGCCCCGCGACAGCCATCAGCGCGCGCAGGCCGGGCTTGGAGGTGCCCGCCAGCGCCTTCAGGCCGCGCGCCAGCAGCGTGCGGTTCTCGCCCTGCAGCGGCACCACGTCCGCGACCGTCGCCAGCGCAACGAGGTCGAGGTCGCCGCGCAGCGCGCGCTGATCGCCGCCGGCGGCGGACAGCAGCGCCTGCGCGAGCTTGTACGCGACCGCCGTCGCACACAGATCCGCGCACGGGTAGCCGCACAGCGCCGGGTGCACCAGCGGCGCTCGCGGCAGCACGCCGTCGGCTCGCGGAGCGTGGTGGTCGGTGACGACCACCGTCATGCCCAGCTCGCGCGCCGCTCGCACCTCCTCGACGGCGGTGATCGCGCAGTCGGCGGTGATCAGCAGCCGCGTGCCACGCGCCGCCAGCCGGCGCACCGTCGCGAGGCTCAGGCCGTAGCCCTCGGAACGGTCGGGAAGGTAGGTGTCGACCTGCGCGCCCAGCGCGCGCAGCGTGCGCACGAGCACAGCGGTCGAGCAGATGCCGTCGACGTCGTAGTCGCCGTGCACGGTGATCGCGTCGCCCGCATGGACGTGCGCGAGGATCGCCGCCACCGCCTCCCCGATGCCCGCGAAGCGCTCGGGCGAGTGCTCCTCGGAGGCGCTCAGGAAGCCGGCCGCGGCTGCCGGGTCGCGCAGGCCGCGGCGCACCAGCACCTGCGCCGTCGCAGCGCGCACGCCCAGCTCGGCGCGCAGCAGCGCCACGTCCTCGTCGGCGCAGGCAGCGATCTCGAAGCGGACGCTCGGCACGGCAGCGAGACTACGCACGGCTTGGGACGGAAAGGCGCGAGTCCGGGCCCGCCCGCGCCGCGCGCGGCGGCGCAGCGACGGCCGGGGCCACGACCCGAATGAATAAGAACTAGAGCTGCTCGGGCGGCGGCTGCGAACCGGCTTTTTCGCGGCGCATGCCCTCGAGGTAGACGAGCGCCATCCCGATCAGCGCGCCGGGGATCGCGTACAGCACGATCCCCACGTTCGTCGCCTTTTCGCCCGGGATGCTGAGCGAGGAGACCTTGATCCCGTAGATGATCAGGCCGACCACGATCGAGCCGATCAGCGAGCCGACGAACGCGCCGACGATGCCTCCCCAGAAGCGGTCCGGCAGGAAGATCGTGAAGTGCCAGATCGCGAGACCCATCATCACCCAGCCGAGCAGGCCCATCAGCGAGACCTCCCGTGACGGCGGTTCTTCGGCCGGCGCTGGCGCTGTTTCGGCGCGTCCTTCATCACCAGGTCCTCGGGCGTGAGGTCCGCGGCCGGCTCGGGGGCGCGTTGCGCCCGGGCTGCGTCCTCGGCCTCGCCGTCGGGTGGCGCCGGCGCCTGCGCGCGCTCCGGCTCGACCGTCGCGGCCCCGGCGCGGCCTTTGCGTCCGCCCGGGCCTTTCGGCGCGCGGCCTCGCGCCGGCGGCGCGGTCGGCGCGGCGGGCTCGGCGTCCTCACGTATGTCCGCCACCAGCTCCTGGAACTCGTCTCGCGAGAGCGGTGCGCCGGGCTCCTCGGGCTGCGTCAGGCGCCCGCGGCGCCGTTTGCCGGCGCGCCTGCTCTCCGGCTCGATGTCCTCCGGCGCGCCCGAGGACGTGGTCGCGTAGGCGGGAACCGCGCCCAGCTCGCGCACCAGCCGGTGGCGTCGCGAGCGATAGGCGGGCTCGCGCTCCTTCCAGTGCGTCAGCACCGGCGAGGCGATGAAGATCGAGGAGTACGCGCCCGAGGCGATGCCGATCATCAGCGCGAAGGCGAAGTCGCGCAGCGTCTCGCCGCCGAAGAGCAGCAGCGCCAGCACCGGCAGCAGCGTGCAGAAGGTCGTCGCCAGGGAACGTGTCAGGACCTCCGCCATCGAGCGGTTCACGATCTGCGAGAAGGCCGCGCGCGGCATGCGCGGCACGTTCTCTCGCACGCGATCGAACACGATGATCGTGTCGTAAAGCGAGTACCCCAGGATCGTCAGCAGAGCGGCGACAGTGGCCGTCGTGACTTCCCTCCCCGTGAGCGAGTAGACGCCGGCGGTTATCAGCAGGTCGTGCATCAGCGCGATCAGCACCGGGATCGCGTACTTCCACTCGAACCGCAGCGCGATGTACGCCGAGATCACCAGCAGCGAGGCGATGATCGCGACCACCGCGCTCTTGGCGATCGTCTTGCCGAACGTCGGCCCGATCGAGGAGGAGGAGAAGTTGCTGGTGCCGTTGCTCTGCTTGATCGTGAACTTGGAGTTCAGGCCCTCTTCGACCTTTTTCACCTGTTCCGGCTTGAGCGTCTTCAGCGAGATCTGGTAGCCCTGACCGCCGACGCCCTGGTTGTTGAAGCGCTGCACTTTGGCGGTCGGATAGCCGAGCGCGGTCATCTCTTCGGCGACTTCGCCCTCGCTGACGTGCTTGACGAACGAGCTCTCGATGCGCGTGCCCGACTTGAAGTCGATGCCCAGGTTCAGCCCTTTGCCCCCGATCGCGAGCGCGCCGACGAGCAGGATCGTGCCCGACAGCGAGAAGAACCACTTCGACGCTCCCATGAAGTCGAAGTGCCAGCCTTTGCGCTCGCGCCCAGCGCCCAGCGCGGAAGGGTGCGTGACCAGTTTCGAGCGGCCCATCGCGCCCAGTGCCGCCTGCGTGGCCAGCACCGCGGTGAACAGCGAGACGAGCGTGCCGATGCCCAGCGTGAACGCGAAGCCCTTCACTTCCGCGGTCGCCAGCGCGAACAGGATGAAGGCGGTCATGAACGTGACGACGTTGGCGTCGACGATCGCCGCGAAGCCGCGTTTGTAGCCGGTGGCGATGCCCGAGAGCACCGATCTGCCGCCGCGTATCTCCTCCTTCACGCGCTCGAAGATCACGATGTTCGCGTCGGCCGCCACGCCGATCGTGAGGATCAGGCCGGCGATGCCCGGCAGCGTCAGCGTGATCGGGATCAGCTTGATCAGCGCGAAGAAGTAGATGCCGTAGATCAACAGACCGCCGACCGCGATCAGCCCGAGCACGCGGTAGAAGACGATCAGGAACAGGCACACGATGATGAAGCCGGCGAGTCCCGCGAGAAGCCCCTCTTTGAGCGCCTGTTTGCCGAGCGTCGCGGAGACCTGGTGACGCGAGATCAGCGTGAGCTTGATCGGCAGCGCGCCCTGCTGCAGCTCCTGCGCCAGTTCCTGCGCCGAGCCGATCGTGAAGCCGCCGGAGATCTGCGAGCCGGTGGCCGCGTCGATCCCTTCGGGGTACTTCGTGTAGTCGATCGACGGAGCGGTGATCAGCTGGCCGTCGAGCGCCACGGCGAAGTGCTGCAGCGCCGCTTCCTTGGGCACGCCGGGCAGCTGCGCTTCCTGGCCGCGGTGGGCGATCTTCTTCGTGACCCCTTCGAACACGGACCTGCCGTGTGAGGTGAAGCCGAAGTTGACGTTCGGCTGGCCGCTGCCGCCTTCGTCGAAGCCCTGCTGCGGGTGCGTGACGTCTTTCCCGAACAGCACCGGTTCGTCGTTGATCACATACCAGCTGTTGGGCGATTTCTTGAGGACCTTGCCGCTGCTCGATTCGGTCGCGCGGGCGCGCAGCACGACAGTGCCCGGGTTCACGCGCACCGCTTCGGCCTTCGCTCCCGGCGGGATCTTCGTCCCTGCGTAAAGCGCCTTCCTCGTTTCCGCCGGGCCGCAGGTCGACGGCGCCTTCGCGCCGGGGCAGAGCATCGTGTTGTTCTTGGTGTCGAGCAGGTACCAGCTGCCGTACAGGCAGTCTTTGACCTGTGCTTCGGTGCAGCCCTGCGTCCAGGTCGTGTCCGAGGGGCGCAGGATCGCTTTGCGTTTCGCCGCACGCTGTACCGCCCTGAACTCCGTCAGACCGAAGCTCGAGGAGCCCGCCTGCGGCCCGCCCGTGACGTTCTGTTCGCTCGGCGCGGGCTGCCCGTTGGGGCCGATCACGTTCGGCTCCCAGTCGTAGAACAGCAGCTGCGCGGTCGAGCCGACCTCGCGTTCGGCGCGCGCCGGGTCGTGGATTTCCGGCAGCGACGCCACGATTTCCCGTTCGCCCGAACGCTGGATTTC
>DASWSH010000107.1:0-3497 GCA_036402735.1 Solirubrobacteraceae bacterium
GCTGTACCGGCGCGCGATGCTCGAGCAGACGGGCGGGCTGGAGCCGCGCTTCTTCGCCTACCTGGAGGACGTCGACCTGGCATGGCGCGCGCGCGCCGCGGGTTGGATCGCGCGCTACGAGCCCGGCGCCGTCGCCCACCACCGCGGCTCGGCCACGACCGGCTCGGGCTCGGCCTCGAAGTACTTCCTCGTCGGCCGCAACCGCATACGGCTGCTGGCGCGCAACGCCACCGCAGGCCGGCTGGCGCGCTCGCTGCCGGGGATCCTGCTGTACGACCTCGCCTACGTGCTCTACGCGGCGCTCGCCGACCGCACGCTCGCGCCCCTGCGCGGCCGGCTGCGGGGGCTGCGCGAGTTCGCGGCATGGCGGCGCGAGATGGATGGGGCGCGCCGCGAGGTGCCGCTCGGTCCCGCCTGGCGCGGCTGGCTGGCGTCGCTGCGCATGAGCCGCGCCTACCGCTCCTCCGCGGCCGGCCGGGAGCGCTCCTCGGCATCCTGACGGGCCGCTGCGGGTGCGGTCGCGCGACCGCTGCCCGCCAGCCACCAGCGCAGCTTGCCGAAGCCGCTCTCGATCACCTCGTCGAGCTCGCCCGGCGCCACACGGCGTGATCGTTGCACGGCGCGTCGCTTCGCGAGCAGCTCCGGCAGGCCGCACAGCGCGTCACGCCACGCGCGCAGCCAGACCTTCACAGAGCGGTGGCGGACCGCGACGTAGAACGTCGCGCCGACGCCGAGCAGCAGGTCCGGGAGGTGGCGGACGAGCGCGGCCGCGGGGTAGTTCTTGGCGACGAGCCAGATCTGGTTGCGCCAGTTCTGGTAGAGCGTGAAGTCGCTGATGCGTGCCCCGAGCGAGGCGCTGCCGACGTGGTAGACCCGTGCGCCGGGCACGAAGCGGCAGCCGAAGCCCGCCAGCCGGGCCCGGAAGCACCAGTCGGTGTCCTCGCAGTAGGCGTAGAGCTGCTCATCGAACTGACCCACGGCGGCGAGCGCGGAGACGCGATACATGGCGGCGGCGCCGCATGCGCCGAACACGTCGGGCAGCCCGTCGTACTGGCCGCGGTCCTCCTCGCCCTGGCCGCGGCGGTGGGCGATTCCCGCCCAGGAGTAGATGTCGCCGGCTCCGTCGAGCAGCTCGCGGCGGCTGAAGTCGAGCAGCTTCGCCCCCGCGGCGCCCGCCTGCGGGTGAGCGCGCAGGTCGGCCACCAGCCGCTCGATGCAGTTCGGATCGAGCTCGACGTCGTCGTTGAGCAGCAGCGCGAACTCGCTGCCCTCGGCGGCGGCGAGGCAGCGGTTCAGTCCGGCGGTGACGCCGACGTTCTGCGGCAGCGAGATGACCTCGACGCCCGGCCAGCGCTCGGCGAGCCAGGCGCCGGTGCCGTCGGTCGAGCCGTTGTCGACTACGACCGTGCGGAAGTCCTCGAAGGACTGCCGCGCGAGCGAGTTGAGGACCGTGTCGAGCAGCTCGATGCCGTCGTAGGTGAGGACCGCGGCGGTGACCATCAGCCGTTCGCGGGTCGCGCGCGCGTGCCCCATGCGAAGCGCGAGAGCAGCTCGCGCACGTCCGCGTCGCCGCCGTCGTATTTCTCGGTCTGGTTGTCCGCCACGAGCAGGTTGCGCTGCGCGCCCTGCCAGAAGGTCTCGCTGGCCGGCCAGTCCTCCGGCTCGTAGGCGACGCCGTCGCGACCGACGAGCACGGGGCGCAAGCCCATTCCCTCCACCTGGGCGGTGATGCCCGCGCGTCCACTCTCCAGGCGATGCGCTTGCGCCTTGCGTCCCGCTCGCGGCACGACCAGCCTGGCCAGCGTCTCGGCTCGCAGCGCGAAGGAGTTGGTGCGCACGTGGCGGGCGGGGTAGGGCGCAAAGCCGACCAGCCGCTCCAGCGCGCTGCGCGCACCGGCCAGCAGCGACGCGATGCCGCGCCTGTGGTACGGAAGGACGGGGCCCGCGTCTGCACTCACGAGCTGCATCAGCTGGCGCGTGCGGCCGTGATCGGGGAACACCTGCGCATAGGCGCTCGGCAGCCGCAGCTCGTAGAGCGCATAGGAGAAGATGCTCGCCCAGGAGCCGGTCGCGCCGGCGAGCCCGACCCCGGGCCGGTCGAGCGCCCCGTCCAGCGCCGCCAGCCAGCCCGGAGCGCGGGCCTGGCTGAAAGAGTTCACGAAGCAGTAGCGCGCGCGGCGCAGCTGGCCCGCGACGCCGACGTATGCATCGACATCGAAGCCGTCGTCGGCGATCAGCTGCTCCTCGAAGCGCAGGCCAGACAGCAGGCGGCGGTGGGCCTCCAGCGCGCCGGGGCCGCCGAAGCCCTTGTACAGCATCACCAGCTCGTGCTCGACGCCAGGATCCTGGCGTCGGTAGGAGTCGATGAAGCGCGCGAACGGCTCGATGCCGTTGCGCTCGCGCACAAGGTGCACGAGGCAGATCGGTCCGCCGCCGCTCATCGGGGCGCGAGCTGCGCTTCCCACCACCGCACAGTCGCCTGCAGGCCATCCTCAAGCGTCCAGCGCGGCGTGAAGCCGACCTCCTCGCGCAGCCTGGCCGTGTCCCCGACGAGCAGCTCCGGCTCGGCGCGCGACGGTAGCGCGCCGGCGCGAACCAGCTCGCGGCGCCCCACAGCGGCGGCAAGCTGTTCCACCACGTCGAGGACGGCGACGGCCTCGCCGGAGGCTACGTTGACAGGTCCCCGTACGTCGCTCTCGAGCAGCGCGACGATCGCACCGGCGACGTCCTCGACGTGCATGAAGTCGCGCCGCTGCGTGCCCGCGGTGGTCTCGACCGGCTCGCCCGCCAACAGGCCCCGTACGACTGCGGGCACCAGTCGCGCCGGGCCCTCGCCGGGGCCGTAGAAGAAGAACGGCCGCGCCCACGCCAGCTCGACGCCCGTGCCGGGCGCATATGCCTCGGCCAGGCGACGGAGCGCGTCCTTCGCGGTGCCGTACAGCGTCGCCGGCGCGACCGGAGCGCTGCTCTCGCGAAGTGGCGCGTCCGCCACGCTCCAGTCGTACTCGGCGCACGTGCCGAGCATCACGGCGCGGCGGCCGCCGGACTCGGCGAAGGCACGCAGCAGGGCAAGGCTGCGCTCGACCCACCAGATGTTCTCCGGCGCGCTCCAGAAGCGACCGTGCTCGACGTACCAGGCGAGGTGCACGAGCCGCTCGGGCGCCAGCTCGCGCACAAGCTGCTCGACTGCCGTGGCATCCGCGAAGTCGACGCGATGCCAGCGGACGGCACGGTCGTCCTCCGCCGGCGGTTCGCGCGAGAGTGCGTGCACCTGCTCACCGCCGCCGCTCCTGAGCCGCTCGAGCAACGGACACCCGATGAAGCCGCTGGCTCCCGTGACGAGCGTCGATACAGCCATTGCGCGGCCACGATACCGTCTGGCCGAATGAAGGTCTCGTTCCTGTTGCCGACCCGCAACCGGCTCGATTTCCTGAAGCTCGCGGTCGAGACGGTGCGCAGGCAGGCGCTGGCCGACTGGGAGAGCGCGATCTCCGCCA
>DASWSH010000108.1:0-14176 GCA_036402735.1 Solirubrobacteraceae bacterium
ATCCGAGCGCCCATAGATGACCGCGCCGCCGCGAGGCGTTATGCGGATCCAGTCGCCATGGCGCCAGACCCCGGGGTACATCGCGAAGTAGCTCTCGTGCAGGCGCTGCCCGCTGTCATCGCCCCAGAGGTAGAGCGGCATCGAGGGCATCGGCTCGACGATCACGAGCTCGCCCACCTCGTCGGTCAGCGAGTTGCCCTGCTCGTCCCACGCCTCCACCGCGCAGGCGAGCGCACGGCACTGCAGTTCGCCCTCGTAGACCGGCAGCAGCGGGCAGCGCCTGCACGAGAGCTACTTCGCGATGTACCCCGGCGTCTGGCGCCATGGCGACTGGATCCGCATAACGCCTCGCGGCGGCGCGGTCATCTATGGGCGCTCGGATTCGACGATCAACCGCCAGGGCGTGCGCATGGGCACCAGCGAGATCTACCGCGCGGCCGCGACCGTCGAGGACGTGATCGACGCGCTGGTCGTCGACATCCCACTCGCCGACGGCGAGTTGGCATCGGGTTCGCGCCCATCCGCCGAGCTGAAGATGATCCTGTTCGTCGTGCTGGCCGAGGGCGTCGTGCTCGACGACGAGCTCATCAGCCGCATCAAGCGTGCGATCCGCGAGAACTGCTCGCCGCGTCACGTGCCGAACGAGATCCGCCAGATCGAGGAGGTGCCGCGCACGCTCTCGGGCAAGGTGCTGGAGGTGCCGGTGAAGCGCATCCTGATGGGCACGCCGCCGGCCCAGGCTGCGAGCATCGAGTCGCTCGCGAACGCGCGTGCGCTCGACTACTTCATCGAGCTGGCCGCAGAGCTGAACGCTGCGGTCTAGGCGCTAGAGGCCGAGCGAGCGGCCGACTATCTCCTTCATGATCTCGTTGGCGCCGCCGTAGATGCGCGTCACGCGCGCATCCGCCCAGGAGCGTGCGATCGGGTACTCGGTCATGTAGCCGTAGCCGCCGAACAGCTGCAGGCAGCGGTCGGCGACACGGCCCTGCAGGTCGGTGCACCACCACTTGGCGGTTGCCGCCTCCTCGGGCGTCAGCTCGCCGTCGTTGAGCGCGACCGCGCAGCGGTCCACGAAGGTGCGCGCGATCTGCGTTTCGCCGTGCAGCTCGGCCAGCTCGAAGCGGGTGTTCTGAAAGGAGCCGATCGTCTGCCCGAAGGCCTTGCGCTCGCGCACGTACTCGAGTGTCCAGCCGACCGCCGCTTCGGCGGCGGCGACCGCGGAAGCCGCGATCGACAGGCGCTCCTGGGGGAGGTTGGAGACGAGATAGAGGAAGCCGCGCCCCTGCTCGCCGAGCAGGTTGGCGGCGGGCACGCGCACGTCGTCGAATGACAGCTCCGCGGTGTCCTGCGCGTGCTGGCCGATCTTCTCGAGGTTGCGCCCGCGCGCGAAGCCGTCCATGCCGCGCTCGAGTACGAGCAGCGAGATGCCGCGGTGGCGCTCGGCGGGATCCGTCTTGACGGCCGTGATCACGAGGTCGGCGTTGATGCCGTTGGTGATGAACGTCTTCGAGCCGTTCACCACGTAGTGCTCGCCGTCCAGATGCGCGGCCGTCGACATCCCGGCGAGGTCGGAGCCGATGCCCGGCTCGGTCATCGCGATCGCCGTGATCAGCTCGCCGGAGACGATCCCGGGCAGCCAGCGCTCGCGTTGCGCCTCGTCGCAGTAGCTGAGGAAGTAGGGCAGGCAGATGTCGTTGTGCAGCGTGATGCCGAGGCCGAACGATCCGAATGCGGCGCGCTGGCACTCTTCGCCGATCACGAGGTTGAGCCGGAAGTCCTCTGCGCCCGCGCCGCCATATGGCTCCGGTGCCGCCATCGCCAGGAAGCCGCCGCGGCCGGCCGCCTCGTAGACCTCGCGCGGCACGATCCCGTCGCGCTCCCACTCGAGGTAGTGCGGCGCGACCTCGCGCTGCAGGAACGTGGCGAAGCTCGCGCGGAAGTCCTCGTGCAGGTCCTCGAACAGCGCGCGCTTCACGCGCGGCAGCCTAGATCATCTGAAGATCGCGATCCTCATCGCCGCGGCTCGTGATCTGGAACGTGCTGGGCCATCGACTCAACTCTCTACGCGCCTCCCGGGCCGGCGGATCACAGGACGATCACACCGGACGGGGAGGAACGGGAGGCGCCTGCGTCGAACAAGACCGCCGTGAAGCGTGCGGCGACCAAGACGGCGGAGCCCCCCGTCAACGGCACCTCCGAGCATCAGAGCCTGTCCAAGTACATCCAGGCGCGCTTCGACGAGTGCTCGCGCTCGCAGAAGGACGTGGCGCAGTACATCGTCGACCATCTCGACGAGGCGGCCTTCCAGACCGCCGAGGAGCTGGCGCGCCGCGCCAACACGTCGAGCTCGACGGTCGTGCGCTTCTCGCAGGCGCTCGGCTTCGAGGGCTTCCCGGAGCTGCAGGCGGCCGCGCGCGAGGAATACCGGCGCGTGCACACGAAGGCCGCGAAGGAGGGCGCCGCGGGCGGGCCTTCATCGTCCACGCCGCTGTTCTCGCTCGATCAGAACGAGTTCGAGTCCGCGCTCGCCGCCGATCACCTGAACGTGGAGGAGACTGCGAGGAAGGTCTCACGCAGCGCCGTCGACGCGCTGATCGCAGCGATCGACGAGGCGGACAAGGTGCTGGTCGCCGGCACCGACCAGATGGCGTTCTTCGCCAGCTACCTCAGACACCTGCTGATGCTGCTGGACCTGCGCGTCGACGTCGTCGCGAGCCCCTCGCAGGAGGCGCTGTCGCGTCTCGGCCGGATCGACGAGACGACACTCGTGGTCGGCCTCTCCGCCGGCCGCCCGCACCCGCTGGTCGTACGCGCGATGAAGCTCGCGCGTCACCGCCAGGCGCGCACCGCGGCGATCACCGACGCGACGCTCTCCGAGGTCGCCAAGCTCGCGCAGATCAAGCTCTACTACTCCTCGAACAGCCCCGCGTACGTGCGCTCGCACACAGCGCTGCTGAGCGTGATCCAGGCGATCGCCTACGGCGTGTACGCGCGCGACTCCGCCCAGTACGACGATCGCATCAAGGCCTTCCGGCTGAAGTAGCGAGCGGTGCCGCGGTGACGCTGCGCCCCGCGACGATCCCCGATCTGGCGGCGATCCTGGCCGAGCTGGAGGATTTCTGGGGCGAGGAGCGCGACATGGCGTTCCTGCATCAGGCGCTGTACGTGCACGAGTTCGGCGAGACGTCGGTCGTGGCCGAGCAGGACGGGCGCGTCGTCGGCTACCTGCTCGGCTTCGTCAGCCAGGATCGCGCCGGCTACGTGCATGCTGTCGCCGTGCGGCGCGCCGCGCGCGGCAAGAGGGTCGCCCGGGGCATGTACGAACGCTTCGAGCAGCTCGTGCGCGCGCGCGGCGCCACGGCGCTGAAGGCGATCACGCAACCGGAGAACAGCGGCTCGCGCGCCTTCCACGAGGCACTCGGCTTCACCACCGAATCCGTCGAGGGCTACTCGCCCTCGGGAGAGGCGCGCCTCGTTTTCCGCCGCCCGATCGGGACCTCCGAGCGCCGCGGATAGACTCTCTGCGATGCGTGACGAGTCGACTTTCAGGGTGAAGACGGGCCTCGCCGAGATGCTCAAGGGAGGCGTGATCATGGACGTGGTCACGCCCGAGCAGGCGAAGGTCGCAGAGGACGCGGGCGCCGCGGCTGTGATGGCGCTCGAGCGCGTCCCTGCCGACATCCGGCGCGACGGCGGCGTCGCGCGCATGTCCGACCCGGAGATGATCGCGGGCATCCAGGAGACGGTGTCGATCCCGGTGATGGCGAAGGCGCGGATCGGCCATTTCATGGAGGCGCGCGTGCTCGAGGCGCTGGAGGTCGACTACGTCGACGAGTCCGAGGTGCTGACGCCGGCGGACGAGCGCAATCACATCGACAAGTGGGACTTCAAGGTGCCGTTCGTGTGCGGCGCGACCAACCTGGGCGAGGCGCTGCGGCGCATCGGCGAGGGCGCAGCGATGATCCGCTCCAAGGGCGAGGCGGGCACCGGCGACATCGTCGAGGCGGTCCGTCACATGCGCCAGATCACCGGCGAAATCCGCCGCCTCTCGACACTCGCCGAGGACGAGCTGGCGAGCAGCGCGAAAGAGCTCGCCGCGCCGCTGGACATCGTTCGCCGGGTCGCAGACGACGGCCGCCTGCCGGTCGTGCTGTTCTGCGCCGGCGGCATCGCGACGCCGGCCGACGCCGCGCTGATGATGGCGCTGGGCGCCGAAGGCGTGTTCGTCGGCTCGGGCATCTTCAAGTCGGAGGAGCCCGCCGTGCGTGCGCGCGCGATCGTCGCCGCGACCACGCACTGGCAGGACCCCGAGCGCGTCGCCGAGGCCTCGCGCGGGCTGGGCACGCCGATGGTGAGCCTCGAGACGTCGAAGCTCGAGGACGAGCAGCTGCTCGCCCAACGCGGCTGGTAGCGCTCCGATGACGCTTCGCGCGGCGGCGTGCTCGAGGCGCTTCACGGCTTGAGGGACACCGCGCGAATAGGCGTGCTCGCCCTCCAGGGCGGCTTCGAGGCGCACGAGCGCATGCTGCGCCGGCTGGGCGCGGACACCTTGCAGGTGCGGGTGCCGGCCGACCTCGAGGGCATCGACGCGCTCGTGATCCCCGGCGGCGAGTCGACCACGATGACGCTCGGCATCGAGCGCGAGCGCCTGCGCGAGCCGCTGCGCGAGTTCGCCGCCGCCGGACGGCCGGTGCTGGGCTCCTGCGCCGGCCTGATCATGCTCGACCGCTCCCATCTCGGACTGATGGACATCGCGGCCGACCGCAACGCCTTCGGCCGCCAGATCAGGAGCTTCGAGGCCGACGTCGAGGTGCACGGAATCGAGGGCGGCCCGATGCGCGGGATCTTCATCCGCGCGCCCTGGATCGCCGAGCACGGCCCCGCCGTCGAGGTGATCGGCTCGGTCGACGGCCGGGACGTGGCGGCGCGCCAGGGCCACCTGCTGGCCGTCGCCTTCCACGCTGAGCTCGGCGAGGACGACCGCCTGCACCGGCTGTTCCTCGACCTCGTCCGCGAGGCCCGATAATCGTGCGATGCGTATCGCGCTTGCCGCCGATGAGCTGACCGGGGTCGCCGGGCTGATCGCGGATGAGCTGCTGCATCGCGGCCACGAACCGATCCTGCACGGCGCGCTCGCCGCGCAGGAGCGCGACGAGTGGGCCTGGGCGTCCGAGCGCGCGGCGCGTGACGTCGCCGACGGGCGTGCCGAGCAGGGAATCGTGTGCTGCTGGACCGGCACCGGCGCGAGCATCGCGGCGAACAAGGTCGCGGGCGTGCGCGCCGCGCTGTGCTCCGATGCCACCACAGCCAGCGGCGCGCGCCGCTGGAACGACGCCAACGTGCTCGCGCTGAGCCTGCGCACGATCTCGCCGGCGATGCTCGGCGAGATCCTCGACGCGTGGTTCGCCGGCGCGCCCAGCGAGGAGGCCGAGGATCGCGCGGGCGTCGCGCACCTGCAGAACATCGAGCGCACGCGCAAGATCGATGTCGTCGCGGAGCTGTGGGTGGGCGATGGCCGGGCCGCGGTCGACTTCTACAAGGCGGCGTTCGAAGCCGTCGAGGTGCACCGCGCCGGAGGCACCGAGGAGCATCCCGCGCTCGTCAGCCAGCTCGCGGTGGGTCCGGCCTCCTTCTGGGTCTCCGACGCGGCGCCGGAGCTCGGCCGGCTCAGCCCGCCGGCCGCCGGCGGCGCCACGGCGCGGCTGCTGCTCGTGTACGACGACCCGACCGCGCTGGTCGTGCGCGCCGTCGGCCTCGGCGCCAGGGAGCTGAGCCCGGTCGAAGAGGAACACGGCTGGCTGCTGGGCAAAATCGAGGATCCGTTCGGCCACCAGTGGGAGATCGGGCGGCCGCTCGGCGCGTGGCCGCCGCTGCCGGCCTCCCAGCCGCCGGCCTAGACGGCCGCGAAACGCACGACGCCGTCCTGCTCGAGCTCCTCGGCGCGCCCGTCGCGCAGCAGCAGGTCGGCGTGCCCGAGCACCTCCGAGAGCGTCAGGTAAGCCTGCGTCACCGCCACGTTGCCCCACAGCTCCTGCGCGATCTCGTGCGCGCTCAGCGGTCGCGCCTGGATCAGCCCGAGGATCTTCTCGGCGCGGCGCGCGTGCATGCGGAAGCGCTGGTCGATCAGCGATGCATGGTCGGTGATCGGGCGCCCGTGCCCGGGCAGCACCAGCTCCACGTCCATCTCCCTCGTCTGCTCCATCGATCGCATGTAGGTGAGCAGCGCCTGCGGCCGCGGCGAGCTCGGGTCCGGCTCGCGCTCGAGCGGGCGCGCGAGCAGCGGGTTCGAGGAGATGTGCGCGATCAGATGGTCCGCGGAGAGCAGGATCGAGCGCTGCTCATCCAGGAAAACCGTGTCGGAGGGGCTGTGGCCGGGCCGGTGGATCGCCTTCAGCGTGCGATCGCGCAGCGTGAGCTCCTCGCCGTCCTGCAACGGCAGCGACACCTCCACGGCCGAGCCCCACGCGCGGAAGCCCGCGGACACCGCGCGCAGCGCCGTCACGACTTCGGCGGGTATGCCGTGCCGCAACATGATCCCCTCCGCGAACGCGTCGTCGAGATCGGTTTCGCGGCTGTACGCGGCCAGGTAGGAGGCCAGCGGCGCGAGCGCCGCCACTTCGGCCCCCGAGCGGCGCGCGAGGATCGAGGCGAGGCCGAAGTGGTCCATGTGCTGATGGCTGACCACGAGCAGCCCGATGTCCTCGACCCGGTGGCCGCGCTCGGCGAGCAGCTGCTCGAGCTCGTCCAGCGCCTTCGCCGAGTTCGGCCCCGAGTCGATCAGCGTCAGCGGCTCGTCCTCGATCAGATACGCGTTGACCCGTCCCACCATGAACGGCGTCGGCACCGCGAGCCGGTGGATGCCGCCCTCGGCCGCGCGCTGCAGGTCGCGCCGCTCGGCCTCGTGCTCCTCCTCGGCGGCGGCGCCGCCCTCCTCGCTCACGACGCAGGCGTCGCAGGCGAGCGGATCACCGACAGCACCTCGTCGCGGCGCCGTTCCATGTCCTCGCGCGACACGAGCGACTCCAGGCACAGCCGCAGCAGCGGCTCGGTGTTCGAGGGGCGCACGTTGAAGTGCCAGTCGTCGTAGTCGATCGAGATGCCGTCCAGCCGGTCCTGGCGCGCGTCGCCGTATCGCTGCGCCAGCTCCTCGATCTTCGCCTGCGGATCGGCCACCTCGGTGTTGATCTCGCCCGAGATGAAGTAGCGGCTGCGGTAGGGCTCGAGCAGCTCGGACATCGGCGTGCGCTCGCGCGCCAGCATCTCCAGCACCAGCAGCGCCGGCAGCGTTCCCGAGTCGGCGCAGTAGAAGTCCCGGAAGTAGTAGTGCCCCGACACCTCCCCGCCGAACAGCGAGCCCTCCTTGCGCATCCGCGACTTGAAGAACGCGTGGCCGACGCGGTTGCGGTAGGGGACGCCGCCCGCGCGTGTCACCGTGTCGGGCACCGCGCGCGAGGCGCGCACGTCATACAGGATCGCCTGCGGCTCGGAGCCCGCCGGCACCTTGCGCAGCAGCGACTCGGCGAGCAGCGCCGTCAGGAAGTCGCCGTCCACGAACGCTCCGCCGTCGTCGATGAAGAAGCAGCGGTCCGCGTCGCCGTCCCACGCGATCCCGAGGTCGGCGCCCGTCTCGCGCACCTTCGCGATGATGAGCTCCCTGTTCTCGGGCAGCAGCGGGTTCGGCTCGTGGTCGGGGAACGAGCCGTCAGGCGTCCAATAGGTCTCGGTCAGCTCCAGGCCGAGCTGCTCCAGCAGCGGTCCGACCATCGGCCCGGCCATGCCGTTGCCACCGTCGACCACGACCTTCAGCGGGCGCTCGAGGCCGCGCACCGTCTCCGGGTCGATGAACTTCAGCGCCGCGCGCTGGAACTCCTCGTAGATGTCCACCTGCTCGACGCCGCCCGGCTGCTCCGCCGCGGCCGGCTCGCCCGCTTGGAGCAGCCGCCGCACGTCCTGAATGCCTTCCTCTCCCGACAGCGCCAGCGCGCCGCGACGCACCAGCTTCGCGCCGGTGTATGCCTTCGGGTTGTGCGAGGCCGTGCACATCAGCCCGCCGTCGAGGTCGCGCGAGCCGACCAGGAAGTACAGCATCTCGCTGCCCACCTGCCCGGCGTCGATCACGCTCGCGCCCGCCGCGCGCATGCCCTCGCTGTAGCGCGCCGCGAGCCCGGGCGCGCTGAGGCGCATGTCGCGTCCCAGGCCGATGCGCAGCTCCTGCGCGGCCTTGCCTTCCAGCTCGCCCAGCACGAGCGCGAAGGCGTGGCCGATCCGCTGCGCCAGCTGCTCGTCGATCTGGTCGGGGTACAGGCCGCGGATGTCGTAGGCCTTGAAGATCTCGGGGCTCACCGTCGCTGCCATCGCGCGCATCCTATGCGCGGCGGCGCGCTCAGCCCCGGATTCGTAGACTTGCCGCTATGTCCGGTCACTCCAAGTGGGCCTCGATCAAGCACAAGAAGGCGATCGTCGACTCGCGCCGCGGCGCGCAGTTCTCGAAGCTCACGCGCGCGATCACGGTCGCTGCGCGCGACGGCGGCGGCGATGCCGCCGGCAACCCCGCGCTCGACCTCGCGATCCGCAAGGCCAGGGAAGCCTCGATGCCCAAGGACAACATCGAGCGCGCGATCGCGAAGGGAACCGGCGAGGGCGGCGGCGCGGAGGCGATCGAGGCTGTGCTCTACGAGGGCTACGGGCCGGGCGGCGTGGCCGTGCTGGTCGAGGCGCTCACCGAGAACCGCAACCGCACCAGCGCCGAGATCCGCCACGCCTTCGGGAAGAACGGCGGCAGCCTGGGCGAGCCCGGGTCGGTCGCATACCTGTTCGACAAGAAGGGCACGATCGTGATCGACTCGACGCGTTACAGCGAAGACGATCTGATGGTCGCCGTCGAGGCGGGCGCCGAGGACATCTCGACCGACGACGACGTGTTCGAGGTGATCACCGAGCCGGCCGGCTTCGCCGCGGTGCGCAACGCGCTGGAGCAGGCGGGCGTGGAGATCGAGGACGCGGAGATGGCCTACCGCGCGTCGAGCCTGGTGCCCGTCGACGAGGCAGCGGCGGGACGGCTGATGAGACTGATCGAGCTGCTCGAAGACCTCGACGACGTCAGCGCCGTTCACGCGAACTTCGACGTCTCCGCCGACGTGCTCGAGCGCGTCGCCGGCTAGCGGTTGTCCCAGCCGCCGGTCGCGATCCTGTGCGGTGGGCGCGGCACGCGCCTGCAGGAGCACACGCGCGAGATCCCCAAGCCGCTGGTCGAGATCGGCGGCATGCCGATCGTGTGGCACGTGATCCAGCTGTATGCCTCGCAGGGCTTCCGGCGCTTCCTGCTCGCAACGGGGTACAAGGGCGAGCTGATCGAGCGCTTCGTGGCCGAGCACGACTGGCCGCAGGGCGTCGAGGTGCGCTGCCACGACACCGGCGCCGACACCCAGACCGGCGGGCGCATCGGCCGCCTCGCACCGCTGCTGGGCGCCGAGCGACGCTTCTGCGCGACCTACGCCGACGGCCTCGCCGACATCGACCTGAGCGCGCTGCTGGATTTCCACGAGGCTCACGGCGCGGCCGCGACGATGACCGTCGTGCGCCCCGAGCTGCAGTTCGGCGTCACCGAGCTGGACGGCGAGAACCGCGTCACCGGCTTCCGCGAGAAGCCGCGCTCCGAGCACTGGATCAACGGCGGCTTCTTCTGCTTCGAGGCGCGCGCGCTCGACTACATCGCCGCGGGCGGCGCCGGCACCATCCTCGAGCGCGAGCCGCTCGAGGGGCTCGCGCGCGACAGCGAGCTGCGCGCGTTCTGCCACCAGGGCTTCTGGGAGTGCATGGACACCTACAAGGACGCCGTCGCGCTCAACGACCTGTGGGCGTCCGGCGAGCCGCCCTGGCTCAATCAGCCTGCCGGCGTGCCCTGAACAGCCGCACCGGTTCACGCACGCCCTTCAGCCGCCGCTCGCCGGCGAACGACCAGCTGTAGCCATCCTGCACCGCGTCGTGTAGATCGCGCTCGGCAAGCAGGCTGCCGGGACGAGCGACCGCCGTGATGCGGCTGGCGAGATTTACCGGGCGCCCGTACCAGTCGCCGGCACGGGGCAGCGCCTGCCCGAGCGCGGCGCCCGCGCGCAGCTGCGGGAAGTCCTCGCCCTCCGCGTCGGCCGCGTCGATCAGCGCGAGCGTCGCGCCCAGCAGCGGCTCGGGCTCCGGCGAGGCGAGCATCGCCGCGTCGCCGATCGTCTTGACGAGCCGCACCGGCGGCTCCGCGACATCGCTGGCGAGCGTTTCCAGCCGCCACGCCAGGCGGCCGAGCTCATCCGCCGGCACTTCCTCGCCGAGCCGCGTGAAGCCCACCAGGTCGGCGAAGCAGACGCTGATCGCACGCGAGCCCGGCAGCTGCCCGCCGCTTCGCTCCAGCTCGCTGACGACAGTGCTCTGCGTGGCGTGGCGCATGTGCAGCGCCAGCACGTTGCTGACGAGCGGGTCGACCAGCGGGTACAGCTGCGCCGCCGCGCGCGCATAGCTCTGCGCCAGCTCCGGCTCGCTCATGCCGGGCTGCAGCACCAGTTTGAGCGGCACCGCGCGCAGCAGTTCCGCAACCTGCGAGAGGCCGCGGCCGAGCACCCGCATCAGGTCCAGCAGCTCCTCGTCGCCGATGCCCGCGGCGCGCGCGATGTGGATCTGACGCGTGGACTCGAGCTCGCGGTCGCTGTAGAGGGCGTCGTTCTCCTCGGGGATCGGCAGGCCCATCGCGCGCCGTACCCGCACCAGGAACTCCTCCTCGATACCCGTCATCTCGGCGACCTGCGCGGAGGTGAAGCGGGCCTGGCTGCCGATCACGCGGTCGGCGGGCAGGTACATGATCGTGCCGGCCGCCGTCGCGCGCCGCAGCTCCGACAGCGGCACGCCTTCCGCGGCCAGTTCCTCCAGCAGGATCAGCCGCTCGGAGCGCTGCGTGCCCTCCAGCCCGTCGAGCAGCCCCTCGGCGGCGAAGTCGATCCCCTGCGCCATGCCCGCAGACTAAGGCACCCGATCAGCGGCGCGGGCGCCGCCGCGCGGCACAAGCAGGCGTCCGGCGGCGAGCGGAGAATCCCTGCGCAGTGATCGTCCTCGGCATAGATCCCGGGCTGGCAAACACGGGCTACGGCGTCGTCGCGCGCCGCGGCGGGCGCATGGTGGCGCTGGACGGGGGCGTGATCGAGACCCCCGCGCGGCTTGCGCCCGAGCGGCGGCTGGCGGCGATCCACGCCGCGGTCGCCGCGCTGATCGACGAGCACGATCCGCAGGCCGTGGCGCTGGAGGAGCTGTACTTCGGAGCGAACGCGCGCAGCGCGTTCGCGGTGGGTCAGGCGCGCGGCGTCGTGATGCTGGCGGCCGGCCAGCGCGCGGTGCCGTGCAGCGGATACACCCCGCAACAGGTCAAGGGCGCGGTCTGCGGCAACGGTCGCGCCGCCAAGGAGCAGGTGGCGCGGATGGTGCAGGCGCTGCTCTCACTCGCGGAGGAGCCGCACCCCGACCACGCCGCCGACGCGCTCGCGGTGGCGCTCTGCCACGCGAGCCACGCGCCGTTGCACGCAGCCGTGGCTGGTTCTGCGATCCGGGCGGCGGCCGTGCGCGGTCCGGCAGGGGCCCCGGCATGATCGCGCTGCTGCGCGGCGAGGTGGCGGTGCGCCGCGGCGATCACGTGGTCGTGCTCTGCGACGGCGTCGGCTACCGAGTGAGCGTGTCCGCCGAGACGCTTCGCCACGTGCCCGACACCGGCGAGCAGGTGACCCTGCACACACACCTGATCGTGCGCGACGACGCGCTGGCGCTCTACGGCTTCCACTCCGAGCTCGAGCGAGAGCTGTTCCTGCTGCTGCTCTCCGTGCAGGCCGTGGGGCCGAAGGTGGCGCTGGCGGTGCTCTCCGCGGGACGCCCGCGGGAGCTGGTATCCGCGCTCGCCGCCGGCGACGCGGGACGCTTCCAGGCGGTGCCGGGAATCGGCAAGCGCACGGCTGAGCGCATCATCGTCGAGCTCCGCGAGAAGGCCACCGGCGAGGAATGGGCCGGCGCGGCGTGGCCCGAGGACGCCGCCGCCGAGGGCGGCACCGGCCCCGGCTCCGGCGTGGACGACCCGACACGCGGCGGCGAGCGCACGGCGATCGTGGCCCGGCGGGGCGGCGAGCATCCGCGCACGCTCGCGCGGGAAGGACTGATCGAGCTGGGCTACGCGCCGGGAGAAGCCGAGGAGCTGCTGCGTGAGCTGGACGAGGAGACGCCGGAGCAGCTGATCGCGGGCGCGCTGCGGCTGGCCAGGAGCGCGCCTTGAGCACCGATTCGCGCTTTGCTGCGGGCGGGGAGCACGCGGGAGAGCTCGCCACGCGCATCCAGACGCCCTACCTCGTCGCCGAGGACGAGCTCGACCGCTCGCTGCGCCCGCGGCGGCTCGACGACTTTGTCGGACAGGAGTCGCTGCGCGAGCAGCTGAAGGTCTCGATCGAGGCGGCGGCCGCGCGCGGGGAGGCGCTGGACCACCTGCTGCTGGCGGGCCCGCCCGGGCTGGGCAAGACCTCGCTCGCGCAGATCGTGGCCTCCGAGCTGGAGGTGCCGTTCGTGCAGACGGCAGGCCCGGCACTCGAGCGCAAGGGCGACATCGCCGCGTTCCTGACCGCGCTGGAGCCGCGCAGCGTGTTCTTCGTCGATGAGATCCACCGTCTCGCGCGCACGCTCGAGGAGACCTTCTACCCGGCGATGGAGGACCGGCGGCTGCCGATCACCGTCGGCCAGGGCGCCGGCGCGCGCGTGGTGACGCTCGAGCTGCCGCCGTTCACGCTGGTCGGCGCGACGACGCGCACGGGGCTGCTGACGACGCCGCTGCGCGACCGCTTCGGCATCCAGGCGCGCCTGGAGCCCTACTCGGTGGCGCAGCTGGCGGTGATCGTCACACGCTCGGCCGGGATCCTCGAGATCGAGCTCGACGAGCAGGGCGCGCTGGCGATCGCGGCGCGCAGCCGCGGCACGCCGCGCGTCGCCAACCGCCTGCTGAAGCGGGTGCGCGACTTCGCGGAGGTTCGCATGGGCGGCGGCCTCGTCACCGCGCAGGCGGCGCAGGCTGCGCTGGAGATGCTCGAGGTCGACCATCTCGGCCTGGACCGCCTTGATCGCGAGATCCTGACGGCGATCTGCGCGAAGTTCGCCGGAGGACCGGTCGGGCTCTCGACGCTGGCGGTCGCCGTGGGGGAGGAGCAGGACACGATCGAGGACGTGTACGAGCCGTACCTGCTGCAGCAGGGGCTGATCAAGCGCACGCCGCGCGGGCGCGCGGCCACGCCGGCCGCCTTCGAGCACATGGGGATCGAGCCGCCCGCCGGCGCCGCGGCGGGCGCCTCCGCAGTCGGCTCCGGCGGCCCGTCGCTGTTCTAGCGCCGCTTTCGTACTCTCTATCTACCGATGGCTCACCCGTTCATCTGCCCGAACTGCGGGCACCGCACCACCGAGCTCGACCGCAACCTCGGCTTCACCCGGCAGCGCAAGGGCTGCACGAAGTGCGGCTTCGCGTTTCTGTTCGAACTGCTCGACGACTACTACCCGGCTCCGGACGCGGCCTTCTTCGTGTGCGACGGCGAGGGCCGCGTGATCGGCTGCGGCAAGAACTCCTTCGCGTTCACGGGCCTGGAGGAGGAAGACGTGATCGGGCAGCGCGTCGAGCAGGTGCTGGGGCTGCGCTTCTCCAACGGCGACGACCCGGTGGCGACGGTGCTGGAGTGGGGCGTGCGCGCGCTCGAGGTGCCGGTGCAGGTCAGCGGCGAACGCGACGTGGTGGCGGCTGCGAAGGCTGACATGTTCCCCGCCTATGACGATGACGGCGGCCTCTTGCTAGTGCTGACACCCGACAAGTAGTCTGAAAGCGAAGATGACCGACCGCCGCCGCAACTCCTCGATCCTGCTGCTGGTCCTGATCCTGGTCGGGCTCGCGGCCACCACGATCGTGGTCAAAAAGACGCGTCTCGGGCTCGACCTCAAGGGCGGCATACAGCTGGTCTATGAAGGCAAGCCGACCGCGCAGGCGAAGGTCGACAGCGAATCGCTGAACCGCGCGATCGAAATCATCCGCAAACGCGTCGACCAGCTCGGCGTCGCCTCGCCGGAAATCCAGCGTTCGGGCGAACGGGAAATCGTGGCGTCGCTGCCGGAAATCCACGACCCGGCG